>JAMFST010000312.1 GCA_026225435.1 Labilithrix luteola | reverse complement strand
GCACCTTCCCGCTCGACGACTGGCGCGCGGCGATCGACGTGAGCCTGGGCGGACAGTCCCGCGGCAAGCTCATTTTACTCTACGGCGGCTGACCAACCGCGCGGCAGGTGCTTCAATCCGCGCCATGACGCTCGCGCTCTACGGTCACCCGTTCTCCTCGTACACGCAGAAGGTGCTCGTCGCTCTGTACGAGAACGGCACCCCCTTCGAGCTCCGCGCGCTCGGCCAGGACACGCCGCAGCACGCCGCCGAGTGGCTGCGGCGCTGGCCGCTCGCCAAGTTCCCGCTGCTGGTCGACGGCGAGCGCGACGTCGCCGAGACCAGCGTGATCATCGAGTACCTGCAGCTGGTGCATCCCGGGCCGGTGCGCCTGTTGCCGGCGGACGCGCGCGCCGCGCTCGACGTGCGCTTCCTCGATCGCTTCTTCGACCTCCACGTGATGAACGCGGCGCAGCACGCCGTGGATGGCGCGCTCACCGGCGATCCGGTGAAGCGACTGGAAGGAATGTCCCAGGCGGTGACGAAGCTCGATCGCGCCTACGCCTGGCTCGAGAAGGAGCTGGCGGGGCGCAGCTGGGCGGCAGGCGCCGACTTCACGATGGCGGACTGCGCTGCCGGCCCTTCGCTCTTCTACGCCGACTGGACGCACCCGATCGCGGAGTCGTTCCCCGTGCTGCGGGCGTACCGGGCGCGGCTGCTGGCCCGCCCGTCGTTCGCCCGCGCGGTCGACGAGGCGCGCCGCTTCCGTCCGCTCTTCCCGCTGGGTGCGCCGGACCGCGATTGAACCTTCAGCCCGCCGCCGCGCGCACGCGCATGGCCTCGGACGCCACCGCCTTCGCCCCCGCCTCGCCCATGACGATCGTGTAGTGGTTCACGTCCGGGACCTCCGTCACCGTCAGGTCCGGCAGCTCCTTCTTGATCCGCTCGATGAGCGCGGGTGCGTAGAGCGGCGTGGTGTTCGTCAGCCCGCGCGGCGCCGTCAGCAGCGCGGTGTGCGCCGGCAGGTGGCCGAGCGCGTCGAGCACCACCTTGCTGCCGTACAGATCGCGTGAGTCGCCGGTCATCGCCTCGGGGGCGGTCGCCGGATGCAGCCCCTGCGGCCCCTCGACGAGGTCGTAGTCGGAGTACGCCTCCAGCACGTTGGACCACTGGCCGACGAACGCCGGGTGCGCGCGCCAGAAGTCGCGGTACGCCTCCTTGGTGGGGAAGATCGTCTTCAGGCGCTGCGCCGCCGGCCCCAGCACCGTGTTGATGAGCGTGTCGACGTCCATCCCCGCGGGCACGTCGAGCGGCAGGCCGCCGTCGACGAGGAGCAGCCCCTGCAGCCGCTCGGCGTGCGCGCCCGAGAAGGCCACCGAGACGAACGCCCCCATCGAGTGCCCCACCAGCGTGGCCCTCCGCACCCCGAAGTGATCCATCATCGCCAGCACGTCGGCGGCGTGCTGCTCCATCCCGTAGGGCGCGGGGAGCCCGTTGCTCCGCCCGCGGCCGCGGAGATCCGGCGCCAGGACGCGCGTGCCCGGAGGCAGGTGCTCCACCACCAGCGGCCAGGCGGTGTGAGCCGCGGTGATGCCGTGGATCAGGACGACGACGGGCGCGTCCGAGGTGGCGTCCACCGACCCGGGCACGTTCCACAGCCCGACGGCGAGCTCGCCGCCACGGACCGGTGCGGAAGAACTGCGATAGCTGGCGCTCACGAGGACGGTCCTTTCGGGTTCAGTGATCGATGCCGACTTGATTGAGCACGAACGCGTCGGTGTAGGCGAGGTCCTTCAGCCGATCGTAGCGTCCCGACTGCCCGCCGTGCCCGGCCGGCTCGAGGTTGGTCTTGAAGTAGAGCGGGTTGCTGTCGGTCTTGGTGGCGCGCAGGCGGGCGACGTACTTCGCCGGCTCCCAGTACATCACCTGGCTGTCGTTGTAGCTCGTGCGCACCAGGATCGCCGGGTAGGCCTGCGCGGTGATGTTGTCGTAGGGGCTGTAGGCCAGCATGCGCTCGAAGGCGGCCGGCTCGTGCGGGTTGCCCCACTCCTCGTATTCCCCGATGGTGAGCGGCAAGGTCTCGTCGAGCATGGTGTTCATCACGTCGACGAAGGGGACCATCGCCACGATGGCCTTGAAGGCGTCCGGCTGCAGGTTGGCGACCGCGCCCATCAGCAGACCACCGGCGCTCCCCCCCTCCGCGACGATCGCACCCGGCTTGGCCCAGCCCGTCTTCGTCAGCCCGGCGGCGACGTCGAGGAAGTCGGTGAACGAGCTCATCTTCGTCTCGAGCCGCCCCTGATCGTGCCACCGCT
>JAMFST010000025.1 GCA_026225435.1 Labilithrix luteola | reverse complement strand
GGTGCTTGCGGTCGATCTTGTCGAAGCCCGGTTGATCGAGCGCGGCGTCGACCTTGACCGGCGAGCCGGGGCCGCGCGGATCGAGGTAGAAGGCGTGCGCCGGCGGGACGTCCTCCGGCGTGGCGCCGTCGAAGATCATCGCGTCCCAGGCCCCGCGGGCGGCGTGAGCGAAGCCCTTGGTGGCGTAGTCGACCGGCGAGACCTGGGTGACGTCGAGGTACTCGTTCAGCAGCAGCGCCGCTTCCAGGTAGGTGTTGCCGGGGGTGACGACGAGCACCTTGGCGCGCCGGCGCTCGGGGAGCAGCGCGTAGGCGTGATCGTCGGCGGGGAGATCGTCGTGCGAGCCGTCGACCCGGGTGATGACCGCCTCGAGGGTGCGGCTGGCGCCGGAGCGGTTCTCGAAGATGCGCGGGAGGTGCTCGCCCGGCTGGATGCGGAAGCGGGAGACGTCCACCACCTCCTTGTCGCCGAGGAGCTTCAGCTCGAGCTCCTGCGGCTGCGTGCCCGAGTTGGTCACCTCGAGCATCACCTCGTAGCGGCTCTTGTCGAGCGGGTAGCGACGGGCGGCGAACTGGGTGATGCCGACGTTCTCGCCGCGGCTGCCGACGGGGACGAAGGAGAGCTTGGCGGCGCCGAGCTTCACGTCGCCGGCGCCGTCGCTGGCCGGGCCGAGCGCGCCGTCGGAGACGACGAGGATCTCCCGCTGATCCGGATCGCCGAGGTCCCGCAGGGCGTCGGTGGCGAAGCGCAGGGCGCGCGGGAAGTCGGCGCGCGTGTCGGTGGCGGCCGCTTGATCGAGCTCGCGCTCCAGCTCCGAGGTGTCGCCGCTCATCGGGCCGAGCGGGGTCACCGTGGCGTCCATCTGCACCAGCAGCATGCGGTCGCTGCCGCCGAGGCCGCGGATGAGCGTCTTGATGCGGTTCTTCGCCTCGCCGAAGCGGGTCGGCGACACGTCGGTCGCCTTCATCGAGGCGCTCCCGTCGAGCAGAACGACCACGTTGCGTCCCTTGACGAAGGCGGTCGCCGCGCGCGGATCGCCGAGCGCCAGCACCAGCATCGCCAGGAGCGCGAGCTGCAGGAGCAGCGAGAGGAGCCGCTTGAGGCGCGAGAAGAGGCTGGTCGCCTCCTTGTCCTTGAGGATCTTCTGCCAGAGCGGCGCGAAGGGGACGGCGACGGTCCGCCGGCGCAGCTTGAGGATGTACAGCCCCACGACCACCGCGCCGGCGACGGCGAAGAGTCCTCCCAGCTGGGCGGCAGAGAACGCGGCGAAGAGCATGGCGAGCGCGCGGTCCTGTTACCGGAGGAACCCGCCGCGGCGGAACACGCGCAGGATCAGCTCGTCGAAGGGGACGTCGACGTTGGCCCGGATGGCCGGCACCTGGTGGGTCGCGCAGAAGCGGTCGATCTGGTCCTCGTACTCCTTCCAGGCGGTGGCGAAGCGCTCGAGCACCTTGGCGGTGACCGTCACCTCGCGCTCCTCGCCCGTCTCACAATCGTACAGAAGGACATCGCCGGCGAGCGGTGGGCGCGCCTCCGACGGGTCGACCACGTGGACCACGAAGGGATCGAACTTGTGGTACCGCAGCACGTTGATCCCGCGCTCGAAGCCGGCCGGATCGTAGAGATCGCTCACGAGGACGGCGAGGCCGCGGCGCTTGTTCTGGGCGACGAACGCCTTGAGCGAGGATTCGAGATCGGTCGTCCCTTCGGCGGTGATGGCGCGGAGGAAGCGGAACACCTTGAAGATGCGCGCCTTGCCACGCGTCTCGGCCATGCGACCGGTGAGGTGGTCGGCGGTCGAGACGATGCTGACCCGGTCGAGGTTGGCGAGGCCGACGTAGGCGAGCGCCGCGCAGACGCGCTTGGCGTAGCGGAGCTTGGCGGCGTCGCCGAAGCCCATGGAGCGGCTGGCGTCGACGATGAAGTAGATGGCGAGGTCTTCCTCTTCCTCGAAGAGCCGCAGGAGCAGACGGTCGAAGCGCTGGTAGACGTTCCAGTCCAGGTAGCGGAAGTCGTCGCCCGGCTGGTACTCGCGGTGATCGGCGAACTCGACGCCGCTGCCGCTCTTCTTGGTGCGGCGCTCGGCGCGCATGCGGCCGGCGAAGACGCGGCGCGAGACCACCGCGAGGTAGTCGAGCTTGCGCTGGAACTCGTCGTCGAAGAGGTCGTCGCCGGAGGTCGCGGTCATCGCGCCCGCCGGCTTGCGCCCCCTCAGGACGTCAAGAAGCGCCAAGCTCGTTCTCGCGTGCCTTGCCGGTCTGCGGCTTGGCTTCGGGGATGGCCTTGAGGATGGCCGTCAGCACCTGGTCGGTCTTGATCCCCTCGGCCTCGCCTTCGAAGTTGAGGAGCACGCGGTGACGCAGCGCCGGCAAGGCGACCACGCGCACGTCGTCGACACTGGCGGCGAAGCGCCCCTCGAAGAGCGCGCGGATCTTGGCGGCCAGGAGGATCGACTGGGCGCCGCGCGGGCTGGCGCCGAAGCGGCCGAAGCGCTTGACCAGATCCGGCGCGTCGGGCCCATCGGGGTGCGTCGCCTGGATGACGCGGATGGCGTAGTCCTGCACGTGGCGGGCGACCGGGACCTCACGAACCAGCTTCTGCATCGCCAGGATGCGGTCGCGGTCGAGCACCGGGCTCACCGTCTCGACAGTGCCGCCGGTGGTGCGGTCGAGGATGCCGTGCAGCTCCTCGCGATCCGGGAAGGGGACGTGCAGCTTGAAGAAGAAGCGATCGAGCTGCGCTTCCGGAAGTGGATACGTACCTTCCATCTCCAGCGGGTTCTGCGTCGCGAGCACCACGAAGGGCTCATCGAGCACGTGGGTGCGCTTGCCGACGGTGACCCGGTGCTCCTGCATCGCCTCGAGCAGCGCGCTCTGCGTCTTGGGGGTGGCGCGGTTGATCTCGTCGGCCAGCACGATGTTGGCGAAGACCGGCCCCCTGCGGAACTCGAAGACCTTCCCACCCGCCTGGCTCTCGTCGATGACGGTGGTGCCGACGATGTCCGCCGGCATGAGATCCGGCGTGAACTGCACGCGCGAGAAGCTCAGGCTCAGTGCCTCGGCGAGGGTGCGCACCAGCATGGTCTTGCCGAGGCC
>JAMFST010000311.1 GCA_026225435.1 Labilithrix luteola | reverse complement strand
GCGCGCGACCGACGAGGCGCGCGAGCCGCTGCGTCCCGCCGGTGCCGGGGAGCAGGCCGAGGCTCACCTCTCGGGCAGACCGATGGAGTAGCTCCCCTCGCGGGCGACGCGCAGATCGCAGGCCAGCGCGATCTCCAGACCGCCACCGACGCAGTGTCCGTTGATCGCGGCGATCACCAGCTTCGGCGTCTGCTCGAGCCGCTGCAGAGTCTCGTTGGCGTGCAGGCAGAAGTAGTACTTGAAGGTCGGATCGCTCTCCCGGAGCATGTCGATGTTCGCGCCGGCGCAGAAGTGCTTCTCGCCGTGCCCGGTGATGACGATGACGTGGACGTCGTTGTCGAAGCGGGCCTCGAGGATGGCCGCGTCGAGCTCGCGGAGCATCTCGTGCGTGTAGGCGTTCACCGGCGGGTCGGTCAGCGTCAGGCGCGCGACCCCCTTTTCGGTCGAGTAGTCGACGAGCGATCCCATGAGCTGAGGTTAGCCGACCCGTGGCGCTAGCGTGGCGAAACCGCGCGAATTCGTGACGCTAGCGCGCCGTTCCCGCTTCCTGCCGGCCCGGTCTATGCTACTCGCCTCACCTTCGATTCGATGGATGACCTACGTTCGCTCCGGGACGAGATCAAGGCGCTCCTGGTAAGGGAGCTGAACCTGCAGGGCAAAGTGCCGACGTCAATCGACGACGATGCACTCTTGTTCGGTCAGGACGACGGCGCGCTCGGCCTCGATTCACTCGATGCCCTGGAGCTCGCGATGAGCATCGAGGAGCAGTTCGGCGTGCGCATCCCCGAGGGGGACGAGGCCCGGCCCATCTTCCGCTCGGTGCGCGCGCTCGCCGACTTCGTGGCCGCCTCCCGAGCCGCGACGTGAGCGCGACGTGATCCGGCGGGAGACCCGCCCGTGACCGCCGTCCGCGTCGCCATCACCGGGATCGGCGTCGTCAGCGCGCTCGCGCCCGACGCGGAGGGGACCTGGGCACGCCTGATCGCCGGCGACCGCGGCATCGGGCCGGTCACGCTCTTCGACACCACCGGCCACCGCTCCAACCTCGGCGCCGAGGTGAAGACGCCGCTTCCGCTCGACGGCCCGTCCTGGTCGCGCACCAGCCAGATGGCGCGGCTGGCGGCGCGGGAAGCGATCGCCCAGGCGCGGCTGGACGTGCGCTCGCGCCGGGTGGGGATGGTCATCGCCGGGACGACCGGCGGCATGTTCGAGACCGAGGCGCTCCTCGCGCAGCTCAGTCGCGACGCGGACTCCGACCGGGCCGGCGTGTGGGAGCAGATGCTGTCGCACCCGCTGACCGCGACCGGCGACGTGCTCGAGAAGGACCTGGGGCCGTTCGTCCGCATGCGCACCCTGGCGTCGGCTTGCTCGAGCGGGGCAAATGCCCTCGCCGTGGCGGCGATGTGGCTCCTGTCCGGCGAGGTCGACGCGGTCGTCGCCGGCGCGAGTGAAGGTCTGTGTCGCCTGACGTACGGCGGGTTCCACGCGCTAGCGGCGATGGATCCCGAGCCGTGCCGGCCGTTCGATCAGCGGCGGCGGGGGCTGACCCTGGGCGAAGGGGCGGGCTTCGTGGTGCTCGAGCGCGACCACGAGGCGGCCGCGCGCGGCGTCCCGGCGATCGCCGATCTCGCCGGCTGGGCCGTCGGCTCGGAGGCGCACCACATCACCAACCCGGAGGCCACCGGCGAGACGGCGGCGCGGCTCATCTCGCGGGCGATCGCCTCGGCCGGGGTGACGCCGGCGGACGTCGGCTACGTGAACGCGCACGGCACCGGCACGCCGCTGAACGACTCGATGGAGACGCGGGCGCTGCATCGCGCGCTCGGCGATCACGTGCACCGCGTGCGCGTCTCGAGCGTCAAGGGGCAGCTCGGGCACACGCTCGGCGCGTCCGGGGCGATCGAGGCGATCATCGCGGCGCTGGCCATCAGCCGCGGCAAGGTGCCGGCGACCCTCGGGCTCGAGGAGGTCGACCCGGAGTGCCGCCTGCGCCACGTGCGCAGCGCGGAGGAGGCGGACGTCGAGGTCGCGCTCTCCAGCTCCTTCGGCTTCGGCGGAATGGACACCGTGCTGGCGCTGACCCGGCCGGGGCGCGGTCGCGCGCGGGAGATGCGCGCGCTCGGCGACGGCGGTCGCGATGGTGCCCGTCGGGTCGTGGTGACCGCGGCCGCCTCGGTGGAGAACGGGCAGATCACCGACGCGCGCGGTCGCTCGGTGGCGACGGACGCGGCGCTCGGTGCCATCGACCCGGCGCGCGGACGGCGGCTCGATCGCGCCTCGCGGC
>JAMFST010000310.1 GCA_026225435.1 Labilithrix luteola | reverse complement strand
GGCGGTGGCAGCATCAGCGCCGCGCGCTCGCAGAACCAGCGCAGCTTGCAGGGGGTGGCGTCCAGTCCGTCGAACGCGCCTCCTGCCACCGCGGGCCGTTCGCCCATGCTGCTGGCCGGGGCGGGCATCGTCGTCGGCGGGATCGTCGTCGGGGCCCTCGCCTTCGGTATGCGCGGCTCGCGCGAGGCGGCCGACGGGGCGCCGGCGCTGGGCAACGCGCCGGTGGTCATCATTCCCAGCGCCACGAGCGCGGCGACCAGTCCGACGCCGAGCGCCTCGGCGAGCGGGAGCACCGCGGCCAACACGGTCAGCGTCCGCATCCGCGTCTCGCCCCCCACGGCCACGCTGTCCATCGACGGCGCCACCGTCCCCGGCAACCCGTTCGTCGGCACCTTCCCCAAGGGGACGGAGGTGCACTCGCTGCGAGCGATCGCGCCGGGCTACCTCGCCAAGGCCGAGGACGTCACCTTCGAGGACGACACCTCGGTCGACATGAGCCTCGAGCGGCAGCAGCAGGTCATCTACCGCCGTGGTCCTGGCGCCAGCCAGGCCGCTGCGTCTCAGGCCTCTCCGGCGGCGACGCCTGCCCCTGCTCCCGGTACGGCGGCCGCACCGGACATCAACCCCAACGGCGGGCACGCGCCCCGTCGCACCATCGACCCCAACAATCCTTACGGCAATCCATGACGACACTCCTCGGCCTGCGAGCGGCTGCGCCCATCCGGCACACCGCGCTCGCCGCCGCTTTCTTCGCCTCGTTTGCCGCCGTCTCGAGCTTCGCCACCAGCGCCTCCGCCGCTCCGGACGCGGCCACCATCAAGGACGCGTCGACCCACTTCGAGCACGGCGTACAATTGTACAACGAGGCGGACTACCGCGCCTCGCTCGTCGAGTTCAAGCGCGCCTACCAGCTCGCCCCCAACCCGGCGGTGCTCTACAACATCGGCGAGACGCAGTACCAGCTGCAGAACTACGCCGCCGCCAGCTCCGCGCTCGAGCAGTACCTGAGCGAGAGCGGCCCGTCGGCCGGGCACCGCGCCGAGGTCGAGCAGACGATGCAGATCCTGCAGTCGCGCGTCGGCCGGCTCGAGGTGCAGACCAGCGAGGCGGCGTCGATCAGCGTCGACGACGAGACCATCGGCACCACCCCGTTCGCCAGTCCGCCCAAGGTGTCCATCGGCCACCGCAAGGTGACGGCCACGCGCGAGGGGCAGGCGCCGGTCAGCCAGTTCGTGGACATCTCCGCCGGCGAGACGGCGCACGTGCGCTTCAACTTCGCCCTGCCGACGGCGAGCACCGCGGCCAGCAGCACCGCCGCACCGCCGGAGAAGAGCAACGCCGGCTCCATCGCGCTCGGGTTGTGGATCGGCACCGGCGCGCTGGCGGTCGGCAGCATCGTCACCGGCGTGGTCGCCCTGCACTCGGGTGGCACCCTCTCCGACGACAAGAGCACCTTCGGCACCAGCCGCTCCACGCTCGACTCCGACGCGTCGAAGACCAAGAGCTTCTCCATCGTCGCCGACGCTCTCGGCGGCGCGGCCGTCCTCACCGGCGTCGCGGCGCTGGTCTTCACCTTCAAGGCCCACGCGGACGCCAAGGACGAGGCGCAGGCCAACCACGTCGGCCTGCACTTCCAGGGCAACGGCGCTTCGCTCGAAGGCACCTTCTGATCACCATGAACGACTTCCTTGCTCTGCGCCGGTCGCCCGGCTTCGCTCGTCTCGGCCTCTTCGCGGCGGTCATCGCCGCGCCGCTCCTCGCCTGCACCGCGCTCATCAACCACGACGCCGACCAGTGCTCGACGGACGGTGACTGCGCGCAGTTCGGCAACCACCCGGTCTGCCAGGCGGGCGTGTGCGTCAGCTCCGGTCTCGGCCCGGCCGGCTGCTTCCTCGGCGACGCGTCGACCGTCGATCAGTTCCTCAACCAGTGCTCGACCTCGCAGTGTCTCGCCAGCGACCCCTGCGCGCTGAATGGCATCTGCGACGACGACGCTCAGGCGCCCATCGTCGCGCCGGACGCCGCCGCTGCGAGCACCACCTCCACCAGCGACGCCGCGCCCCCGCCGCTGTGCAGCCAGTCGGGGACCAACGTGGTCTTCACGGCCGGCTCGACGGCGCTCCAGACGTTCCTCGCCGTGGTGGCCACGCTCCCGCCGATCGGCACCACCAGCTACACGATCGTCTACGCCAACACCGGCTCGTGCACCGGCGTCGCCTCGCAGCTCGACCCCAACCCGGCCAAGCACCTGGTGTCCGGCGCGGCGGTCTACTTCGACAACGCGGGCGCATCGCACCCGTGTCTCCTCGATCCGGGCGGCAGCGCCATCGACGTCGGCATCTCCGACGTCTTCGCCAGCAGCTGCTCGGAGCCGGAGCCGGTCGCCGGCGGAGCGGTCGCCGAGTACCACGGCCCCATCCAGGCCATGACCATGGTCGTCCCGCAGGCCTCCACCCAGAACACGATCACCGCGGCGCAGGCGCACCTGGTCTTCGGCACCGGCGGCGGCGGCGTCCCCGAGCCGGACGCGTCGACCTTCCCCTGGACCGATCCGAGCCTCTACTTCGTGCGTAACTCCGGCTCGGGGACGCAGCAGATGCTCGCCCGCGCCTTCAACGTCCCGGCGGTGCAGTGGTGGGGCATCGACCGTGGCGGCTCCGGCGCGGTGGCCACCGGCCTCCAGGCGGTCGATCCAGCCAAGGCCGACCAGGCCATCGGTATCCTCTCGACCGACGTCGTCGACCCGCTGCGTGGCAAGCTCAAGTACCTGGCGTTCCAGGAGAGCGGCCAGAGCTGCGCCTCCTATCCCGACTCGTCCAGCGCGACGAAGGACAAGCTGAGCCTCCGAGACGGCCACTACCCGCTGTGGCGCCAGGTGCACATGTTCACCCAGGT
>JAMFST010000309.1 GCA_026225435.1 Labilithrix luteola | reverse complement strand
GGTCGGCGCGGGTTGCTACCTCGTCCTCGCCTCTGCCTCCCGCCCGGTCCCCCCGGGCTTCGGCCAGCCGGTGCGCGATCCCCGCGACGCGCCCGACGATGACCACGAGCGCGACGAGCGCGACGAGGCGATCGCCGCTGTTCAGTAAGAGGCGCGAAGGAAGGCGTAGATGACGACGCCGGTGACGGCGACGTACATCCAGATCGGCCAGAGGATCCGCGTCACCTTCACGTGCGTCGCGAAGTTGCGGCGGAAGGCGAAGAAGAAGGCCGACAGCGCCAGCGGCACCACGGTCATCGAGAGGAGGACGTGGGTGACGAGGATCACCAGGTACAGCACCCGCACCGCGCTCGGACCGACGAAACGCGTGTCCCCGTGGAGGTAGTGGTACGTGAGGTACGAGACGAGGAAGAGCGACGAGGCGACGAACGCCGAGATCATCAGCGAGCGATGCGCCTGCACGCGCTTGCGCTTGATGGCCACCCGGCCGAGCAGCAGCAGCAGCGCGGTGGTGGCGTTCAAGGTGGCGTTGACGGCGGGGAGGTAGGACAGCTGCTCGCTGGCCCCCTCCGCCCGGTGCACCAGGAGCAGCCAGCCGAGCAAGGAGAGCGCCGCGGCCGAAAGAACGCCGTTCGCCACGTAGAAGGGGACGTTGGCCGGATCTCGCCCGGCGCTGGCGGCGGTCGTGCTGGTCATGACGTCGGGTCGTCTATCACGCTCCACGGACTCGCGCTTCCGGCCGGCAACGGATACGCTGAACCGTAATGGTGAAGCGCAAGCTTCGACTCTTCGCTTGCGCCACGGCGCTGGTCTCCCTTGGATACGGCTGCTCGCTGACCATCGACACCGACGGGCTCTCCGGCGGCGCCGCGGTCGTCGATCGTCCGGACGGCACGACGACGGACGTCTCAGACGCCGGCGTGGCCGACTCCGCCCCCTCCGGCACCGTCTGCACGAACGGCGACATCGTCGGCTCGAGCACGAGCTGCGGCGCCTGCGGGTACAGCTGCGGCGGCGGCATCTGCAGCGACGGCGTCTGCCAGGCCGTGGCCATCGCGACGGCCGGCCAGGGGCGTGCGATCACCGTCTTCTCCACCTTCGGTATCATCTGGAGCACGGTCACGGCGCGCAACGAGGAGGGGGCCGACGCCTGCGCCGCGGTGACGCCGCTCGTCTGGGGGCTCGCCGCCAGCACGCTGACGCCGCCGCCGGACGGTGGCACCGAGGATCTCGAGGCCTTCCAGATCAAGGCTTCGGGCACGAGCGCCTACTACGCCTCGGCGCTCACCGCCGACACTACCGGCGTGTTCTTCCAGGACACCGCGCCCGCCGCGGGCAACGCGCAGCACGAGGTCGGGGTCGGCAAGTCCGTGGTGGTCGCCAACGCCAACGGCGCCATCTTCGGGATGGCCGAGCCTGCGGGCGGCGGCGCGATGGTCTTCTTCGCCGACAGCACCACCAACCCCGGCCCGCACGAGTACGGCGCATCGTCGCCGGTGACCGACGGCACCTTGACCCTGCCGCTCGATCCGACCGCGCCCGCGGAGCTGCACACGCCCTACCAGACGGCGGCCCTCGCGCTCGACGGGACGTGGGCGTACTACGGCATC
>JAMFST010000002.1 GCA_026225435.1 Labilithrix luteola | reverse complement strand
TGCTGGTGCTGCTCGTCCTCGGCGGCGCCTTCGTCTTCTTCGGTGCCATCTGGCTCGTCACGACCAACTGGGGTGCGCTCGGGGAGGCCGGTCACTTCGTCCTCTTGCTGGTGCTCACCGGCGGAGCTGCTCTGGCCGGACGGGTCCTCGAGCGGCGCGGCTACGACGGCACCGGCCTCACCCTGACGCTGCTCGCTTCGCGCCTCCTCTGGGCCGACGCCGCCTACGTGATCGACATCGACGACGCGCTCTCCCAGAGCGGCGCCTGGTCGGTCGCTGCGGGCCTGGTCAGCATCGCCAGTGCGCTCTTGCTCGTGGTCAAGCGCGGGCCGCTCTACGCCTGGATGACGGCGATCGATCTGGCGATCTTCGCCGGCTGCCTCGGCGATCACCTGTCGAGCGGCAACGCGCTCGGCCCGTCGCTCTACGCGGCAGTGGTGGCGCTCGCCTTCGCCGTGTGTGCGTTCCTCGCGGCGTTGCTCCCGCCCCGCTCCCCGTCCGCGCCACCGACGAGCGACGCACCGATCTCGCTCGGCCTCCCCTTCGCCGTCTTCTCCGTCATCGGCGTGTGGATCTCGGCCATCGCCGCGCTCTTCCTCTTCTCCGAAGCCGGGAACGAGCTGTTCGCCACCGCGTGGCCGTATGCGCTCCTCATCGCCCCGACGCTGGTGATCGCGCGCGCGCCGACGCTCTACCGCTGGTGTGGCGCGGGGGCGCTGGTGCCGCTGCTGCTGCTGGTGCCGAGCATCCAGGCGCTGGTGCAGCACGAGCAGCTGCCGTACCTGGTCGCGCCCATCGTCATCGGTTTTGCCATCCTCGGCGTGCTCGCGAGCTCCCCGGCACACGACCTCCGCGATCTGGCGCGCGCGGTGCTCGGCGTCACCAACGTCGCCGCCGCCCCGACGCTCCTCTTCCTGGTGGAGTCGAGCGAGCACACCGCCTCCGACGCGCTCGAGCAGCCGCTGCTCGCGTACTTCGCGGCCTGGGCGATCGGCGCGCTCGGTCTGTCGATCTACGGCTACGTCGCCTCGGGGCGCGCCGTGAGCAAGCCCACCTACCGGCTCGTCGAGCTGACCGGGCTGCTTCAGTTCTTCGGCGCGGCGACCTTGCTGTCGCTCTTCCACGGCTCCGGCACGTTCTACCCGGCGCTCATCTTCGTCACCGGGGCGCTGGTCCTGTCCGCCGCGCTGGTCACGCGCCGCGCGAGCCTCCTGTTCGCCTCGGCCATCGCCCTGCTGGTGAACCTGTCGCTGCAGTACTTCGTCCGCTTGAACCATCTCCTGCCGACGGCTGTGCTGATCATCGGCTTCGGGGTCGTGCTCCTCGGTCTGGGGCTGGCCTACGAGCGCAGAGTGAAGCGGCTTCTTCCTTTGCTGCGCGCCTGGCGCTGAGACGACGGAAATCGACCGCCCGTCGAGCCGTGAGCGAAACCGTGGGGACCTGACACCGTAGGGGCGCGTGTGCGCTTTCCCCTCATGACGCGGTCCATTCGCGCCCGCGTCGGCGCGCGGCCCGCCCTGCTGCTACCTTCGAGGGTTAAATGAGCACTCGAGGCGACTCTCGCAGCTCGGCCTTCGTGACGCGCGACGACGCGATCGGCACGGTGTCGACCGACGCGGCGAGCGGCGACCGGGTCGTCAGCGAAGGGCCGCCCGACGTTGCCGGTTACGAGATCCTCCGCATGCTCGGCGCCGGCGGGATGGGGGCGGTCTACGAGGCCGTCGAGCTGCGCTTCGACCGTCGCGTGGCGCTCAAGGTCCACAAGCGCAAGCTCGACGTGGGGTCGCAGTCACCGAACAACGAGCTGTGGGCCGAGGCGTTCCTCGCAGCCAAGATCGTCGATCCGGGGATCGTGCGGGTGCACGACGTGGGCTTCACGCTCGCCGAGGAGCCCTACTACACGATGGATCTCGTCGACGGCTCGGAGCTGTCGACCTTGATCAACGAGGGTCCCCTGCCCGCGCGCCGCGCGATGGAGATCGCGCTCGATGTCGCTCGCGCGCTGGCCGTCGCCCACGAGGCCGGCGTCATCCACTGCGATCTCAAGCCGCGCAACGTGCTCATCGATCTCAGCGGCCACGCGCGCGTCCTCGACTTCGGCATCGCCCACAACGCGCGCACCGGGATGCGCCGCTTCGTCGGGGTCTTCGGGACCCCTTCGCACATGGCGCCGGAGCAGGCGCTCGGCTTGCCGGTCGGCCCGGCCACCGACGTCCACGGCGTCGGCATCCTTTTGTACGAGATGCTCACCGGCGGGCAGCGGCCGTACGGCGGTCTCGGGGCCGAGGAGGTGGTGCACAACGTCGGGCACACGCGGCCGGTCCCCGTGCGGGAGCGGCTCGCCTCGATCCCCGTGCCCATCGCCGAGGTGGTGGACCGGTGTCTCGCGAAGGGGCCGGGCGATCGCTTCGCCAGCGGGCGCGCGCTGCTCGAGGCACTGCAGGCGGTGGTCGAGGGGCGCTCGCTGGCCGATCTGCTCGAGACGTCACCGGCGGCCGGACGATCGCCGACCGCACGTCCCCCCGCCGCCCGCCTGGTCGCCGACAAGCCGCGGCGCGAGGACGCCAAGAAGCACTTCTCCTGGAGCTGGACCCTGCGCTCGCCGCCGGAGAAGCTCTGGCCGCTGGTCGCCAACACCGATCGCTTCAACCGCGCCATCGGCCTGGCCGAGGTGGACTTCGTGGACACCGCGCAGAGCGACGGGAGCCCGCTGCGCGTCGGCAAGATGCGCACCCTCGGGCTCAACATCGAGTGGCGCGAGTACCC
>JAMFST010000308.1 GCA_026225435.1 Labilithrix luteola | reverse complement strand
TGGCTTCGATGACCCGGCCGTCCAGGCTGAAGGCGATCACGGCCTGCGACTTGGAGATGGCGTCGATCTGCCCCTGGTAGTCGGCCGCGTGCAGCTTGGCCGCGGTCACGTCGCTGGCGAACTTCACCACCTTGTACGGCTTGCCACTCGCGTCGAAGACCGGGTTGTACGAGGCCTGGATCCAGACCTCCTTGCCGCTCTTGGTGATCCGCTTGAACTCCTCGGAGACGAACCGCCCGATGGCCAGCTCCTGCCAGAAGCGCGCGTACTCGACGCTCCGCGACTCCTCGGGGTCGACGAACATGCGGTGGTGGCGCCCCTTGATCTCCTCGAGGCCGTAGCCCATCAGACGAAGGAAGTTGTCGTTGGCCGTGAGGATGGTGCCGTCGAGCGCGAGCTCGATCTGGGCCAGCGACCGATCGAGCGCAGCGAACAGCTGCTTCATCCGCGTCAGCTCCTCCTTCGTCGTGTCGTCGCGGACGACGATGGGGCGCTGGGACTCGCGGGTGGTGCCGTTGCGCGACGGGTCGCGTTCGAGGATGTCGGACATGGTCATGAGGAGGTCTCCGCTGCGTGGGCTGCGATACGTGGACGAGATTTCAGGCGGCGCGCTCGGGGGCTGCCGCGGCGGCCCCGAGAGCGGCAACCCGTTCGGGGTCGAGGAGGAGAAGGAGCGCGCCGGCGAGCTTGTAGACGCCGGGAACGAGGTGGCGGAAGGTCGGCGCCAGCGTCTCCGGAGCCGGTTCGTAGGCGCTGTCGTCGACCTCGACGACGTCGCCGATGTCGTCGACGAGCAAGCTGACGATCCCGTCGTGGGTCTGCACCACCACGTTCATCGGAAGCTCGTCCCCCACGACGACGCGCGGCGGGAGCTCGAGGCGAGCGCGCATGTCGATCGCCGTGACGATCTGCCCGCGCAGATTGATGAGCCCGCGCACCATCGACGAGGCGAGCGGGATGGGAGTCATCTCCTGGTAGCGGAGGACCTCCTGGACGTTCTTTACCGCGATCCCGAAGAGGGTGTCGCCGAGGGTGAAGGTGCACACGAGCTGGGTGGTCATGCGGCGTCCTTTCGGATCTGCGGCAGCTGCGCGGGCGTGCCGTCGCCGATCCGCTGGAGGAGAGCGTCGACGTCGAGGAGGTCAGCCACCTTCCCCTGCACGACGACCGGCCGCAGGAGCCCACCGCGTCCGCTCTGACCGCGCGGGCTGACCAGCTGCTCGACCACGTCGAGGATCTGCTCGACGATGATGCCGACCTGACCGTCGGGACCGTCGCACACGATGATCTGGAGCGGCCGCCCCGCGTCGCGCGGAGGATCTTCGCGCAGCTCACGGTGAAGAGCGATCAGCGGGAGGATCGAGCCGCGGTACTGGATCACCTCGCGACCACCGGAGAGCTCGATGCGGCCGGGATCGACCTCCTCGAGACGCGCCACCAGGGCGAGCGGCACCGCCAGCCGCGCGAGGCTTGCGACGCGGAAGAGGAGCAGCGATTCGCACGCTTCGGGCTCACCTGCGGCGGCGGCGTTGCGTTCACTCTCTTCCTTGTCGCCGCGTGAGGCCGAGAGCACGTTGGTGCGCTGCGCGATGCGCGGCACGTCGAGGATCAACGCGACCCGTCCGTCGCCCATGATGGTGGCGCCGGCGAAGACGTTGACGCTCTTGAGCTCCTTGCCGAGCGGCTTGACCACGATCTCCTCGGTGTCGACGATGCCGTCGACGACCAGCCCGAACGGCC
>JAMFST010000307.1 GCA_026225435.1 Labilithrix luteola | reverse complement strand
TGGAGCCGCCTTCGAGATTTGAACTCGAGACCTGCGGTTTACGAAACCGCTGCTCTACCACTGAGCTAAGGCGGCGAAGAGGCGCGCAATCTACAGGCGGCGCGTCACGAGTCAAGCACGTCACGACGTGAGCTGTGTCGGTTGTTGCGGAGGGGGCGGCGGCGGCGGCAATGTCGCGCCCGGGGAGCGCCGAGAAAGAAGGGCGTGCGTGGCCGCGACCGGCATGAGCGGGCGGGTCAACAAGTAGAGGCCGGGGATGCCGAAGATCGTCCGGACGAAGGCCAGGCCAGCCCCCTCCCACGGCGCCTCCTCGAACGACTGGCAGGCGTGGTGGACCGAGACCGTCACTCGCCGGGCGATCGGGTTGTACAAAAGAAACGGGGCGCCGACGACGGGGAGGCGGCTCACGCGGGTGGTGGCGCGGAGGAAGAAGGGCTCTTGCGGGGCGAGCGGGGCGTGCCAGGCGAGATCGCTGTTGGCGAGCGCGAAGACGGAGAGCCAGTAGAAGGTCCAGAGGCCGATTCCGACGGCGTAGAGCCAGTGGCCGGCGCCAGGGACGAGGTCGAGGAGGAAGCAGACGGGGACCGCCAGGGCGACCAGGAGCAGGCTGCGCACCTTGCGCTTCCCCTTGGTCCACAACCAGCCGACGTCGAGGTGGACGCGCGGCGGGGTGTTCGGTGGAGCGTGCGGAGCGCCGGTGAGGGCGGCGGCCGCGTACGACAGGTGGTCGTGGTACTCGCGGCTGAGCGCCACGATGATCCACTCGGCGATGGACAGCGCGCTGAAGATGGCCGAGCCGATGGCGAGCGCGTGGGCGAAGCCGTGGTGGTCGTCGTCGTCGGCGTTGAGGGAGATCCAGGCGACGACGAAGCCGACCGGGATCATCGTCAGGAGCTGCCAGGTCATCACGCGCATGTACGCCTGGCGCGCTTCGGGGACGGCGAGCACGCGGCGCAGGACGTGGAAGGGGAGCGCCGCGCCGTAGACGAAGCGACGCAGCGGCGCCTCCGCAGGCGGCGGACGGTGCTCGAGCCCCAGGACGTGCCCCTTGGCGTAGAGCGCCTCCTCGCGAGCGCGGCTCCACAGCTCACGGGTCCGGTCACCGAGGGGCATCGCCGACGGATGGTACCGCAGGCGTCGGGGCATGTGCGCCGCATGTCTTTGCCCGGAGGGCCGCGACTCGAGTGGAAAGCCCGCGGGGCTCCGCGTACCGTGAGGACATGGCCGATCTCACGCTCCCCCGCATCGCGGGTCTCCTCGCTGCCGCTCTCTCCACCTCGGTGATCGCATGTGGCTCCGCGCCGCCGGCGCAGGATCCGGCGTCGGCGGCGGCCTCCACGCCCACCACGGAAGCGGCTGCGGCAACGACGCCCACGGCGGCGGCGATGCCGGCGACGGATCCGTCGACGACGACCACCAGCACGACGACCACCCCGTCGACGACGGCGGCGGCGTCCACCACGCCGGCGGCGAGCGCGACGACCACCAGCACGACCAGCAGCACCACGAGCACCACCGCCAAGGCGAAGCCGAAGAAGAAGGCAGGGGCGCAGGCGAGCTGCGGCGCGGGGACCTGCTCGGCGGATCCGGCTGCCACCAAGAAGTGAGCGCGTGATCCCGGCGGGCATCGGGCTCGGGCTGCGCTGGTCGTTCGCCGACGAGCTGCTCGAGCGCCGCCCGCCGGAGATCGACTTTCTCGAGGTCGCGCCGGAGAACTACCTCGGGCGCGGGGGCTGGGCGCGCCGGGTGCTCGAGCGCAGCGGCGCGGCCTATCCGCTGATCTCGCACGGGCTGACGCTCGGCCTGGGCGGGAGCGCTGCGTTCGACCCGCGGACGCTGCGCGAGATCCGCGCGCTGGTGACGGACATCGGCGCTGGCTTCCACTCCGATCACCTGTCGCTCACCGGCGACGGAGAGCGCTTCGTCCACGAGCTGCTTCCGCTGCGCCTCTCGCGCGAGACGGCCATCCGCACCGCCGACCGGGTGCGCCAGGTGCAGGACGCGCTCGGCGTG
>JAMFST010000306.1 GCA_026225435.1 Labilithrix luteola | reverse complement strand
GGTGTAGTCGTAGACGTGGATCCCGTCGATTGCCTGGCAGGCCGCCAGGACACCGAAGGCGCCGCCGACGGCGAGACCGGTAAAGAGCAAGGAACGCTTCACGTGACCAGCCTATAGCTCAGAACGCGCGTCCGACGGACAGTCCGCCACCGCGCGCGTCGAAGGCGGGGGACAATTTCCAGCGGAGGCGCGCGTCCTCCTCGTCCGGGTCGTCCTTGTCCTTCCCCTTGTCGCTGGCCGGGCCGCTGTCACGGGCGACGAAGAGGAGGACGCCGCCGGTCGCCACGAGGCCGAGGCCGGTGCCGAAGACCACGTTGGCGACGGTCGCGTCGGTGTTGGCGGTCTGCGAGTCGTGCGCCTCGGCGGACGTGCACGTCGCGTTGCTGCTGCAGTGCACCTTGTTCATCTGCGCCTTGGCGAGGGCGCCGAAGACGAGGGACGTGATGACGCCGGCGACGCCGATCCCGCCGACGACGAAGCCGGCGGTGCGGATCGTCTGGTGCTTGGCGGCGCGGTCTGCGTCGACCTGCCGGACCTTGACCTCGTTGGGGTCGAACGGCCTGTCGGCGAGGAAGGGGACGGTCGCCTCGGTGTGCTCGCTCGGCGCGATGTGCAGCGGGTACTCCCACGGCTTCTTGTTCGTCGCCGTGGCCAGGAGCGTGTGATCGCCCGGATCGAGGTTCACGCGCGTCTCGAAGAGGGGCGCCGGCAGCGGCGAGCCGTCGATGGTGAGGGTGAACCCCGGCAGGCCCTGGACGTCGGGCTGGACGTGGATGATGGCGTCGGCGAGCAGCGGCTTGATCTTGGCCATCTCGGCGGTGGCCAGATCGAGCCGGTCCTTGCGCCCGCTGTGCTCGGCCTCGCGGGCGACCTCGGTGAAGGCGTGGTACGCGCTGGCCGTCTTGCCCAGGCGCGCCTGGCAGACGGCGAGGTTGAGCAAGGTGCCCATCGCCGGGACCAGCTTGTGGCTGGCGGCGAACTTCGCCTCGGCGGCGCGCCAGTCCTCGAGCGCCATGTCGGACCGGCCGTCCTTGAACAGCTGCGCGGCGAGCACGGAGGTCTCGGCGTCGTCGGCGCGCACGGCGGGCGCCGCAGTCACCGCTACCCCCGCGGCGCAAGCGGCGAGCCACAGGGCCAGGAACCGGTGCGACGCACGCTGGCCGCGTTCAGAACTGTTCATTCATCGTGCCGTCCTTCGACGGCTTTACCGGAGGGGTGGGTGCGGGCGGTTCGGGAGTCGGAGCCGGCGGAGACGCAGGCCCGGAAGCCCCTACCACAGTCGGCCTCGGCCCCTTCGCGTGCGACGGGGCTCTCTGACCCGGCACCGGGATCGGGCGCTCGGGAGCCGCGGCCACGGGAGGAATCGGAGGCGTTGCGGGCTGAGCGGACGGAGCGGGGGGCGCGGTCGCGGTGACAGGCGTGACCGTCGGAGGGCTGTCCAGGCGCGTCGCGCTGGTGGCGCTGCTCGTCTCCGGCGCGGGAGTGATCGTGCTGCCGCCAGCAACGTTCTCGACGTTGCCGCTGCTGCCGCCGGTGCCACCCGCCGCCGCAATACCGCGCGCCAGATCGACGTCGTCGCGATGACGCAAGCGCATGACGCCGACGCCCACTGCCGCGAGCGAGAGCACGCCGAGCAGCGCCGCGACCGCGATCCCCATCCGGCGCCCGGTGCTCGGACCGGCCTTGCGCGGCGCAGCGACGCTGCTGCTGGTGGTGAAGTTGCGCTCCGTGCGCGCATGCACGATGGCCGCGTCGGAGCGCGCGCTGACCGACGACGAGTCCACCCTCATCTGCCCGTACGACGGCGCGCCGGTCGAGTGGGAGACGCCGTCTCGGCTGCCCGGAGAGGACGCGATGGCGCGGTAGGAGTCGCTCACGCTCAGCGAGTCGCCCATCCCCTCTGGCGAGATCGACGGCGAGCGGTGGAACGACGGCGGCGAGAGGCGGAGCACGCGGTTGATCGAGGTCTCGGCGGCAGCGCTGGCGAAGGGGCGCAGCGCGGTGACGAGATCGCCGACCGTCTGGAAGCGACGCGTGAGGTCCTTCTCGAGGCACTTGAGGATCGCCGCCTCGAGCCCGGCGGGGACGTCCGGCCGCTCCTGGCGGATGGGCACCGGCGCGTCGGCGATGATGCTCGCGAGCAGGCCGGCGACCGTCTCCGCGAGGAAGGGCGGGCGCGCGGTGAGCACCTCGTGCAGGCACACGCCGAGCGCCCAGATGTCGGTGCGGAAATCGACCTTCTTCGAGCTGCGGATCTGCTCCGGAGACATGTACGTGGGCGAGCCGAAGGTCGCGCGCGTATCGGTCATGTTCGGGTTGTGCGCCCCGCCGTCTTCCATCGCCTTGGAGATGCCGAAGTCGAGCACCTTGACCACCCGCGAGCCGTCGTGTCGACGCGCGAGGAACATGTTGGCCGGCTTGATGTCGCGGTGGACGATGCCGAGCGCGTGCGCCTCGGCGATGCCCGAGCAGGCCTCGCAGATCAGATCGACGGCAGCGGTGACCGAGAGCACGCCGCGCGACTCGACGAGCTGCCCGAGGTCTTCCCCCTCGAGCATCTCCATGATCATGTAGGGCGTGCCGATCTCCAGGTAGGAGACGTCCTGGACGCGCACCACATGGTCGCTCTGGATGCGGCGCGCGCTCTTCGCCTCGCGCACGAAGCGATGGACCGACTCGTCGTCCTTGGCTGCCGACGGGCGGAGGAACTTGATGGCCACCGCGTCGTCGAGGAGGATGTTGCGGGCGGCGACGACGATGCCCATGCCGCCTGAGCCGAGCCGCCGCTCGATCAGGTACTTGCCGGCCACGACCTCGCCAACGACCGGCAGGCCCGGCTCGTCGTCCTCGTCCGGATCGACGGAATCGCTGTGCGCAGCCCCACCCAACACGGTGTCGACTCTAGCATGCGGCAGGGCTCGGACAGCCAGTTCTCGGGCGCAATGGACGTGCGTGTTCCACGCTGATTCGCGCCCGATCGCGCCCCATTTCCTACCCCCGATCGCAGTCACCTACCCTGGTTCCGCTGTTGTTCGCGCCCGTTCTTTCGGCTACTCCGGCTGATCCATGCTCTCGCGTCTGCGGCCACTTTCTGCAGGATTCTTCGCGCTGCTGCTCGCCGGTTGCGCCGTCCCGGTGGCCGGTGGGCTCGACGAGGACGACGCCAACCGGATCGTCGTCGCGCTCGATCACGCCGCGGTGGACGCGACCAAGGAGGTCGATCCGCAGGTCGAGGGGCACTACCGAATCTCGGTCGCGCGCGACGACGTGGCCCGGTCGCTCGCCGCCATGCAGGACGAGGCGCTCCCCCGCCCTCGCCCGTCCGGCGTCCTCGAGGCGATGGGAAAGGGGTCCCTCGTCCCCTCGGAGACAGCGGAGCACGCCGAGCTGGTGGCCGGGCTGGCCGGTGATCTCGAGCGCACGCTCGAAGGGGTCGACGGCGTGCTGTCGGCGCGCGTCCACCTGAACGTCGCCGCGCCCGATCCTCTCTCTCCCGGCCCGCCGCCGAAGGCGACGGCGAGCGTCCTCGTCGAGCACCGCGGGACCACCCCGCCGGTGAGCGAAGGATCGATCCAGCGGCTCGTCGCCGGTGGCGTCGCCGGTCTCGCGCCGGCCGATGTCTCGGTGGTGATGGTGTCGCGCCCCGCTCCTCCGGCCACGCCGGATCGCGGCCTGGCGCACCTCGGGCCCATCGCCGTGGCGCGCGCGTCCCGGCCGCTGCTGCAGCTGCTTCTGCTCGGCCTCGTGGCGCTCGTCGGGGTGTTCGGTGCGGCGACCATCTACTTCGCCCAGCGCGCCCGCGCCTCCCGGCTCACGGGCACCGAGTGATCCGCGTCGAGGGGGTGCGAAAGTCGTTCGTCGGAAGCGGCGACGCTCGCAACGCGCTCCCGGTGGTCGACGAGGTCGGCTTCACCGTCCCCACCGGGTGCCTCTACGGCCTCATCGGTCCGGGCGCGGCCGGCAAGAGCGTCCTCCTCAAGCTCGTCACCGGCCTGCTGCGCGCCGACGCCGGGAAGATCTGGGTGGGCGAGCGCGAAATCAGCACGGCGAGCGAGATCGATCTGCAGATCATGCGCCGGGAGATCGGCATGCTCTTCCAGAACAACGCGCTCTTCGACAACCTCACCGTCTTCGAGAACGTCGCCTTCCCGCTGCGCCGTTTGTACAATCTTACGGAGGAGGAGATCCGCGAGCGGGTCTACGAGCGGATGAAGCGCGTCTCGCTCCCCGGCTTCGAGGACCGGCTCCCCGGCGGGCTCTCCGGCGGGCAGAAGAAGCGGGTCGGCGTGGCGCGCGCGACCATCACCCGCGCCCCCATCGTCCTGTACGACGAGCCGGCGGCGGGGCTCGATCCGGTGACCTCGCAGAAGATCTTCGAGCTCCTTCGCCAGGAGCAACAGGAGGTGAAGGCCACTGTGATCATGGTCTCGAGCGACCTCGACCGGTTGCTCCCGGTGACCGACCGCATCGGCATGATGTACCGCGGGCGGCTCATGTTCGACGGGACCACCGACGAGGCGCGCGCCGCCGACGAGCCCCACGTGCGCCAGTTCGTCCACGGGCTGACCGAAGGGCCGCTTTGAGCGACGAGGCACCGTGATCGAAGTCTTCGAGATGCTCTCGAGCTTCGTCGTCACCACGTGGGTCTCCTTCGCGCTGGTCGGCTTCGACGAGCGGCGCCTCGCCCGCCTCCGCCCCGAGCAGGCCGCGCACGCGTGGCCGCCGGCGAGCAAGCTGTCGGCGCTGGTGGTGTTCGGGCCGCTCGGTCTGGTCGTCCACTTCGTCCGTACGCGCCGCTCCCTCCTCGGCTTGCTCCTCGGGGTGCTCGCCGCTGCGGTCGTGCTCGCGGCCAGCAGCGCGGACGTGGCGCTCGTCGAGACCGCTCACGACTTGCTCGCCGGCCCCCCGTCCAGCTTGCCAGCCCCTACCTCCATGGATCATGGTGCGCTCCGATGAACCGATTGCGCTTCCTTGCTCCGCTGGCCCTGGTGCTCGCGGTGCTCCCGGCCGTTCCTCTCGCCTGCTCCAGCGATGACGACGACGATGCAGGCACGCAGGCCGACGGCGGCACCGGCGTCCACAGCGCCGACGCGCAGCAGCCCCCGAGCACCGCCGACGCCGCGCACGACGGCGGCGTGAACGTGGTCGTGGAGGCGGGCACCCTTCCGCCGTCGACGTTCTGCGCGCTCCCCGGCAGCCTCTCGTTCACC
>JAMFST010000305.1 GCA_026225435.1 Labilithrix luteola | reverse complement strand
GCCATCGCCGGTGCGGGCTTCGTGGGCGCGCACCCCTTCGTAGGTGAGGCGGCGGATCGCCTCGTTCGGTGTCTCCCCCGGGTAGGCGGGCTCCTCCAGCTCGCAGGGAAATTTGTACTTGATGGAGCCGAGGTAGAAGGTGCAGGCGTCGGCGATGGTGCGGGTGCGGGCTATCCACGCCGGGTGATCGCGGAAGGCGTGGAGCATCTCGGCGGGTGATTTCAGGCGCGCCTCGGCGTTGGGGGAGAGGCGCCGGCCCGCCTCGTCGAGCGTGGTCCCCTCGCCGATGCAGTGCAGGACGTCGTAGAGCGTCTTCCCCTCGCGCTCGGCGTAGAGCACGTGCCCGATGGCCACGCCGGGCAGACCGAAGCGCGCCTCGGCGTCCTCGGCCCACTCCACGCGGTGGCGATCCCAGCCGTCCTTGTGCAGGTGGACGGAGACGCTGGCGCGCTCGCCGAAGGCGTCCCGGAGCTGGCGGAGGAAGGCGTCGTCCTCGTCGCGCGGGATGCGCGGCTCGTGCCCGGCCATCACCCACAACCCGGTGTTCAGTCGCCCGGCGGCGAAGAGGTCGGCGAAGGGCAAACCGGCGTACAGGTTGCGCGGGATGCCGAGCACCGACCTCTCCCCTTTGGCCCGCGGCTTCCCCTTGGGATGCAGCGCGTGGCTGCGCGTCAGCAGGCGGCACAGCTGGCGGTAGCCTTCCGAGCTGGCCACGTGCACGCGCACCGTGCGGTACGGCCCGTGGACCCCGGTCTCGCTCACCGTCAGCTCGGCGCCGACGATGAGCCGCAGCTTCAGCCGGCGGCAGCGCTCGAGCGCGCGCACCATCCCGTAGAAGCCGTCGCGATCGGTGAACGACAGGGCGTCGTAGCCGAGCGCGCGCGCCTTCTCCACCAGCTCCTCCGGCGGCGAGGCGGCCTGGAGGAACGAGTAGTTCGAGCGCATCCCCAGCTCGACGTACGGGCTCTTCTCGGCGGGGGCCGACGGCGGGAGCTCGCTCTCCGGCTCGATCGGATCGAGCGGCAAGCGCGAGCCCGGATCGATGCGCACGCGGGCGTTCAGGTGGCTTGCCTTGGTCGTCATTCGAGCCAGCCGTTCAAGGTGAGCGACTCCTCGTTCGTGCCTCGCTCGCGGACAAGAGAGACCAGCGCCAGCGAAGCGGCCGACGGCACCCAGGCGGCGTAGCGATCGACCGGGCTGAGCGAAGCGGCGCCGCGCCACCACTGCACCGCCTCGGCGCGGCAGAGCAGCCGCACCCGCACGGTATCGAGCGGCGCGGGCGTCGCCGGCACACGGCGCACCGGCTCCACCGCCGCGATGCCGGGGACCTCGGCGTTCACCGGCGGGTGCGCCTGCCCGAACGGCACCATGCGGCTGCGCTCTTCCGGAACCCAGCTGTCGATCACCGCCAGCGTGCCCAGACAGAGCTGGCCGTGGAGGCCCGCCAGCTCGGCGCCCAGCTCCGCCACCAGCGGCTCGATCTTCCCCGAAGCCTTCGCCTCGCGCGCGAACAGGTCGAGCGCCACCGCGGGCGGACGGGCGAGCTCCGTCGCCGAGAGGGTCATCCCCAGGACCGGCGCCGGCAACCCGTGCTCGCTCTGCGCTTGCCACGCCTCCAGCCGCGCGCGCACCACCGCGAGCAGCGCCAAAGGAGCGCGCACCGGCGTGGGCAAGGTGGCCTCGAGATCCGCCTCCGGGCTCCCCCCGGTGAGCCGCACCATCCCGCGATCGAGGTGGAGCACGATGCGCAGCTTGGCCGCCGCCAGCGCGCGCCCGGCGAGCCGCGCCGAGAGCCGGTCGCACGCCGTCTTGGCCACGAAGAGGAGCGCCTCGGCCGACTCCGCCCCGTACTCGAGATCGATCCGCTCGCTGGGGATCTCCGGCGGGACGTGCGGCGGGGGGGCGGTCGTGTCGTCCCCGGCGAGGAGCGCCATGATGCGGTGCACGTCGCCGCCGAGGCGCACGGTGAGCGTCTTGCGCGGCAGCTTCTGCAGATCCCCCGCGCGCGACAGGCCGAGCCGCCGCAGCCAGGCGATGTCCCGCTCCTCCAGCGGGAGCGCGTCCAGCGGCAAGTGACGCATCGCCTCGGCGTTCTCCCCTCGCGGCACGATGCGCACGCGCGCCTTCTTGCTGCTGCGGCTTCCGCCGCTCTCCCCGGAGAAGAACGCGCACGCCATCGCCACGTAGGCGCCGTCGGCGATGACCACCCGGGCGTCGTGACCGAGCGCGCCGGCCATCCGCGCCAGCTTGACCGCGATCTCCTTCTCGCCGCGCTCGTACAGGTGGTCGATCCCGCCGACGTCCACCCAGACGACGTCCCGATCGACGCCGAAGGAGCTGCCGACCCCGAAGGCCAGCGCCGCCTCGGCGATGCGCTCGAGGGTGCTGGTCACCGCCAGCGCCGGCAGCACCCGCACCTGCAGATCGGCGCGCTTGGCTCGCGCTGCAGCCACCGTCATCCCCGGCTGGATCCCCCAGCGCTCCGCCTCCTCGCTCACCTCGTCGAGCCGCGTCCCCCCGATGACGGTGCGCTCGTCCTGCACCGCACCGCCGGGCCGGGCGATGACGATGGCCAGCGGGGCTTCGGACCCGATGTCCAATGGAAGCAATGTATTTGCTCCATGCAATCGTGAGAGTGAAGCGGTGAGCTCGACCCGGAGTCGTGGGAGGGCGATGGCGGCAAAACGCCTCCCTTTCATCCCGCGAACCTCTGCCGCAGAACGGTGACGTTCTCCCGCGCGAGGCCTGCCTTCGCGCCCGCCTTCACGATCGACGGCGCGGCGACCTGGTGGGCCAGCAGCGGCAAGCTGGCCACCGCACCGATGCGCCCGTGCGTGCGGGTGCGCGCTTTGGCGATGGTCACCGCGAAGCCCACCGGCGTGCGCGAAAGATCGAGCCGCATCCCCACCGGCCAGCTGGTGGCGCGGGTGGCGGCCTTCTCCGCCGCGGTGAGGAGCAGCACGTGGGTCTTGCCATCCTCGGCGGCGAGCGCCAGCTTGCGCACCAGCACCTCGGGAGGAAACTCCCGCGCGCGCCTCGTTCTGGGGAGATCCCGACTTGCTCCGCTGACCGCGCCGCTCTCGAGCATGCCGCTTGCACCGAGGGCGTCCATGTCCACCGCGACCACGTCGAAGGCGCCCGAGCCGACGAGCTTCACCGCCACCCGCCCGAGATCCGCGCGCGGCGGCGCCACCACCAGGAGCCGCGTGAGGTCCACCCCGCCGGCGAGGAGCCCGGGCGCGTAGAGCGTGCGCTCCGGATCGATCCAGGCGCACCAGGCTCCGGCATCCCGCGCATGCGCCGCGCGCACCGCCCGGACGGCGAAGGTGGTCGACGGATAGGCACCCGGCGACGACAGCTCCACCACGCCACCGGGCAACGCGCCACCGGGGAGCAGCTCCTCGAGACCGGGCCAGTCGAGCGCGAGCCCGGGCCCGCTGCTGGCGTCCTCCGCCGCTAGCCCCGCTCCTGACGTCAGATACCCGGACGTGAGATGGCGCTCGCCAAGCTCCGCTCGTACCTTTGCCAGGAGCTCCGCGACTGCCGCCATGATGGACTGAACATCCTATCAGTGTCCGGTCTGGAGGCCAGGACTTCCTGCAGGTGCTAAGCGGAAGGCGTGGATACTTCTCCCAAGCTGGCCGCGCTCCTCGACGTGATCCGGCCGCTCGGCTCGGTGCTCGTCTGCTACTCCGGCGGCATCGACAGTGCGCTGGTGGCCGCGGCGACGGTGCGCGCGCTCGGGGCCGACCGGGTCGTCGCCATGACCGCCGTCGGGCCGAGCCTGGCCGACTTCGAGGAGGAGGAGGCGCGGGTCGTCGCCGCCGAGATCGGCGTGCGCCACGAGCTGGTCGCGTCGAACGAGATCGAGGACCCCGGCTACGTCGAGAACGGCGCCGACCGCTGCTTCTACTGCAAGAGCGAGCTGTATCGCCTGAGCGCGGTGAAGCAGGTCGAGTGGAGCCTCGCCCACGTGGCCAACGGCACCAACCTGGACGACCTCGGCGACCACCGCCCCGGCCTCGAAGCGGCCCGGCGCGCCGGCGTGCGCAGCCCGCTGGTCGAGGCGCAGCTCACCAAGGCCGACGTCCGCCAGGTGGCCGCCGAGCTGGGCGTCACCGCCTGGAACAAGCCGGCCGCCGCCTGCCTCTCCAGCCGCATCCCCTACGGCACCAAGGTCACGCGCGAGCGGCTCGGACAGATCGAGCACCTCGAAGGCGCGCTCAAGCGCCTCGGCCTGGCCCAGGTGCGCGTCCGCTGGCACTCGCTCGGCGGCACCGACGGCTCCACGCGCGGGGTGAAGGACGGCTCCATGGCGCGCGTCGAGGTGGCGCGGGACGAGCTCGCCGCGGCGTTCGACCAGCGTGACGCCATCGTCCAGGCGGGAAAAGCGGCCGGCTTCGCCTTCGTGACGCTGGATCTCGCGGGATATCGCACCGGGAGCGCCAACGAGCTGCTCGACGGGCGGAGCTTGCGCGTTCTTTCCTGAGGGACGTTCTCCGGGCGCGCAGAACACGATAAACCAGGGCCTGTGAATGCGCCCTCTTCGTCTCTCGTCTCCTCAGCGATGACTTCTCTTCGTCACGGCTGCCCCGCCGCGCTCGCCGCTCTCGCTTCCGTCGTCGCGCTGACCGCCTGCGACGACTCGTCGGGCCCGCCACCCGCCACGCCCTATCGCAGCTACACCGCCGCGCAGCAGGGCGGGCAGCCGCAGCCGGGTCAGGCCGTGGCGCCGCAAGCGCAGGCCGCCAACGCCGGTCCCGGCCCCATCGGCGCGCTCGCGGTCGGGAACAACGTGCAGCAGTCGACGATGACGACGACGTCCACGACGCCTCTCCTCGGCCCGCTGATGGGCACGCAGATGTGGCAGCAAGAGACGAGCGCCGTCCTCAACGAGCAGCGCTCGAACCTCTCGCCGGAGAACCAGGCGCGGGTGAAGGACATCCCCTTCGTCGTCGACAACAAGCCGAACGAGATCAACGCCTACGCCGGCTGCGACACCAAGGGGCAGCCGTTCATCGTCGGCACCCAGGGGATCCTCGAGGCGATCGACGCCATCTCGCAGACCGTCGCCACCGACGATCTGTACGGCACGCAGACCTACGCGGCGTACACCGCGCAGGTGATGCCCGGCCTGGCGCACGACAAGAACGCGCGCGCCGCGCTGCCGCTCAACATCATCCCGCTGCAGTACCTGGCGCAGCCGGCGCGCATCTCCCACGCGCACGAGCTGTTCGACGAGATCGTCGCCTTCACCTTCGGCCACGAGATGGCGCACCACTACCTCGGGCACACCGGCTGCGCGCACGGCCAGCCGATCCCGCTGATGAACGCGGGCGCGCTCAACGGCCTGCTCACGGTGGCGCCGGCCTTCACCCAGCCTCTGGAGCTGGCGGCGGACAACCAGGGCACGCTCAACACGCTCGATTCGGGACGCGCACGAGCGTCGCGCGGTCAGTACCGCTGGACCGAGCGTGGCGCGTCGCTGCTGCTCGACTTCTTCGGCAAGCTCGAACGCTCCTCCGGCCTCGCCACGCTCAACCCGGTCACCTACGTGCAGACGCACCCGCCGGCGCAGCAGCGCATCTTCTGGGTCCAGACGGCCGCAAATACCTGGCGCTTGACTCACCCCGGCTGAAACGTCAGGGCTGCGCCACCTGCTGGAACGTCTCGACCGTGGTGGGGGAGGTCGAGTCGAACAGCAGGAGCTCGCCGCCGCTGGCGGTGAACGCGTAGGTCGCCGTGCTCGTCGCCGGGCAGGTGGCGTGGAGGACGAGCGTGCTGCCCGAGGCCACGTACACCCCGGCGGTGATCGTCGTCGCGCCGACGCCGGCGTCCACGGTGCCCGTCGCCGCCGCGAGCGAGAAGAGACCGTCCGCTTCGAGCACGAGGGTCTTCTGCTCGTACACCGGCGCAGCCGTCACCGTCGGAGGAGGCTCGCCGCCGTCCTCGTTCGGGATGACGGGTGCGCCGCCGTCGTCGTCCCCCTCGTCGCCAGCATCGTCACCGGGGGCGTTACCGGCGTCGCTCGCCTCGAGCCCGCCGCCGTAGCTCTCCACGCCTTCCAGCTCGTAGGTGCCGGGCACCAGCGTGCCGCCGACGGCCGGGTACACGGAGAACGTCGAGGCGATCTCCTCGGTAGGCTTGCCGAGCAGCTTCGCCTGCTGGCAAAGCGTGTCGATGGCCGGTTGGTCCGCGCTGGCGTCGAAGGTCGTCGACGGCGCGCCGTCCTGCGTCGCTCCCGCCTCGCTCACCTTGGTCACCCCGGTGCCGTCGCCGCCATCCGCGGGGGCGGTGAGCAACGGGGTAGCGCTGCTCCCGGAGGAGCAAGCGCCGAGCGCGAGGAGGACGACGACACCGGCAGCCCCGACGACGGGCAGGAGGTGGACACGCCTCATTGATTCGGCACGCAATCGTAGAGCTGCTGCCAGTCGTACATCGTCGGAGCCGTCGAGCTCGTGGGGTCGAAGGACATGTACACGCGCAACCAGCTCTCCGACTGCTGGGGCGGGCCGGGCGGCTCGTTCTGCAGGTGCCAGTCGACGGTGTGCACGTCGGTGCCCCACTGCGGCGCCAGCGTGGTCATCGTGGCGTCGCCGATGGGCACCGTCAGCGGAGCGGCCGACACGTTGGCCGGGAGCGTCCCTTCGTCCTGCGACGTCGCGGCGTACAGCTGGATGCTGGTCCCGGCGGGGATGTTCGCCTCCCAGTTGAACGCCTGCCAGACGAGCTGGTAGCCGTCCGGGCACGTCGCGTAAAAGTCGCGCGAAAACGTGGCGCTCGCCAGGGTCGGCGGAGGCGGTGGCGGCGGTGGCGGCGGCGAGCCACCGAGCGCGCAGGCCGTGAGCTGGAAGAGCTGGTACTCGAGCGCCTTCTCCTCGGAGGTGAGCGCCGGCCCGGTGTTGCAGGAGCCAGGGAAGGCGCCGTAAACGTCACCGCTGCTGGTCGTCGGCGAACGGGTGTTCGAGGCGTGCATGTCGTTGAACAGCACGCGGCCGCAGGTCGTGTCGGCGCTGATCGGCGTCTCGAAGGAGAAGCTCAGGGTGTAGTCGCCGCTGGGGTTGTGCTTCCAGTCGTTGCTGTCCTGCCCGCGCACCCAGACCTGCGAGGCGCTCCCCTGCTTGATGGCGTCGTAGCGCGGCTCGTCCGACTCGAGCCAGCCGACCCCGGTGCCCGGCGCCCAGTTGTACGGCGCCCACTGGCCGAGCCAATCGTACATGTGCTGCTGCGCCGTCGTGGTGTTCATCACCTTCCCGGCGGCCGGCGGGGGCGGATCGCTGTCGTTGGCCCAGGTGGAGACGGCGGTCACGCCCCAGGGGGAGCCGTTGTCCTGGATCCAGGTCTCCCCCCAGAAGTGGTCCATGAAGACACGTCCGCCGGCGTTGGCGTAGTTCACCAGGGAGGTCACGTAGTCGTTCGTCTCGGGTAGCTTGCTGCCCGAGCAGCTGAAGAGGACGGCGGAGTACTCGTTGATTGCGCCGCCCGTGCCCCACAGGTTGCCGTCGCCGTAGGGGGGAGTCTTCGCGCTGTAGCCGTCGTGGCTCCCCTCCGTCAGGCCGTAGTGGTTCGGCCCGGAGTTGTAGCCCTCGCTGAAGAGCTGGATGCGCGCGGTGTCGCTGGTGCCCGTGAAGCTGGTCATCTCGCTGCTGTCGATTCCCATCTTGAGCAACCAGCACTCGAGCGACTCGGCGGCGCCCATGACCATGGCGATCTTCGGGATGTCCCCCTCCGTGTGACTGCGCGGGAGACGGATCGTGTCCATGTCGATGGAGTTCGGCTGGCACGCCTGGATGTTCACCGTCGCCGCTCGCCGCCAGCGCCCGGTCTGCGCCACGATCTTCTGGTTCGGGCCGGGGGTGACGTCGCGCAGGGTGAAGCTGCCGGTCACGTCGGTGTTCACCGCGACGCTGTAGGTCGTCGGGGGCAGCAGGCTGTCGCAGGTGTCACAAGGCGGAGGCGTGGTGCCGCCGGTGTTGTCCGGGATGGCCGGCACGTTGCCGCTGGCGCCGGCGAGCTCGTAGACGGTGACGTCGCGCAGGCCGACGTTGTCGCCTGGATCGTTCACCACGCCGGTGACGGTGGTGTCGCAGTAGGTGCAGGCCGCGCAGACCGTCGTGGTGCTGCTGGCATCGCCGGCGTCGACCGTCTCGGTGGTCTGGGCGAAGGCGACGTTGTTGCCGCAGTAGCCGCTCGACTCGGTCACGTCACGGTTGCCGGCGTTGACGACGGCGAAGCCGCCGGTCGTGCCGATGTTGCACGGGACGTTGAGGCAGGCGCCGGGGGCGAGGCCGCCGGTGGGAGCGATCGTCGAGCAGGTGGGCGCGCCGATGGTCGCGCAGCCGTCGGGCTGCGTGGTGCCGGCGACGTAGTTGATGCCGAGCGCCGTGCCCGCGGGGACGGTGGCCGAGCCGCGGTTGCACAGCGGGAAGGTGGTCACCCCCTCGTAGCCGCAGGCGGTGCCGAGCGTGAGGTCGACGCCCATCACGTACGGGTCGTGGTAGCCCTCGCCGCCGTTCCACACGCAGGTGTTGCTCACCTGGTCGCAGCGGAAGTCCTGCTGACACGCGGTGATGGGGGCGCCGTTGCACGCGCCGCCGTGCACGTTGAGCGCGGCGCCGCAGGTGGAGTTGCCGTCCCCGGTCGTCTCGACGGTGCCCGGCAGCGTGCCGGCGTCGACAGCGACGATGGTGAGCCCGCTGTCGACCACCGTGAAGCCGCTCGGCAGCGGCGAGATGCCGGTGGGATTGTCCGTGTAGCCGTTGCAGTACGGGTCGCAGGGATCCGCGTCGCCGCACTCGCTGGCGTCGAGCTGCTCGGCCTGCGCCTTGACGCGGCCGCCGGGGGAAGAGATGAGCGACTGGACGCGCACCTCGCCTTCGCAGGCGCCCCACTGCCCGCTCGCCGAGCAGGTGAACGTGCCGTAGCTGCACTGCTTGAACCCGTCGGTGGTCACCTCGACGCGGCCGCAGGCGGCCGTGGCTCCGGGTGTGCCGCAGGCGCAGCCTTGCGCTGGCGTGGAGCAGTAGAGCGTCGCCGTGTTGATGGTGGTGCCACCGTCAATGGCGAGCAGCCCCGACTCGTCCGTCTGCGTGGAGCAGCCAATGAGACGGGAGAAGCAGGTGAGAAAGATCAAAAAAAGCGGAAGAAAGACCGCGGCACGACGTTGGTTCATGGTGCGGCCCTCCACGCCTCAGGGGCAGCAGAGATCCAATCAAACAAGGTAATCGAGCGGCTACGTCATGCCAGCCTGAAATCAGGCACTTGTCTCAAATTGCGGCGAGATAGACGGCGAAGGCGCTAGCGCGGGGGCCAGGCACAGGTAGGCTTGTCGGGGGAGCTGGCCGACATGCGCAATCTCGAGGAGCACCTGACCTACTACGCGGGCTACCATCGCGACCCGCGCAACCTGGTCACGCATTTCGTCGGCATCCCGATGATCATGCTGGCCGTGGAGGTGCTGCTCTCGCGCGTCTCGGTGCCGTTCGACGGCTCGTCGTTCCTCCTGACCCCTGCGCTGGTCGGGGGCGTCGCCGCCTCGCTCTTCTACCTGGCGCTCGACCTGCGCTACGGGCTGGTGATGAGCGCGATCGTGGCCGCCTGCGTGGTCGTCGGAGGTCGTCTGGCGGCGCTGAGCACGGGGAGCTGGCTCGCGTGGGGGCTCGGGCTCTTCGTCGCGGGCTGGGTCATCCAGTTCATCGGTCACTGGTACGAGGGGAAGAAGCCGGCCTTCGTCGACGACCTGGTCGGTCTGGTCATCGGGCCGCTGTTCCTCGTCGCCGAGGCGGGGTTCTTCCTCGGCCTGCGGGCTCCGGTGCAGCACGCGATCGAGGCTTCGGTCGGTCCGATGAAGCACAGTCACGCGGGTGCCCATGCGGAGCACGACGCTTGACTAGCGCGATTCTCGATGACGCTGGTCGCGCCATCGAGAACCCTGCGCTAACGCCCAAGTGGGGTCGCTCCACTCTTTGCGCTCAAGCGCAAAGAGTTCCGCTCTAGCTCTCGTCCAGCTTGCTGAGCGAGCGCGAGCTCGTCTCGGCGGCCGGTTCCTGCAGCGCGCGCAACGCCTGGCTCATGGCGCGTGCGTCGGGGTAGCGATCGTCGGGCGCCTGCGCCAGCGAGCGATCGATGACCTGCCGCCACGCGTTCGGGGTCCGCGTGGCGCGCACGCCGGAGAGCGCTGACGGCGACGGCGAGCCGGCCGGCGGAGCGAGCGACTCCCCTTCGCCCGCGCGCCAGCGCTCCTCGGGTGACGCGCTCGGCGGCTCGCCGGTGAGGCACTCGTAGAGCAACGCTCCGAAGGCGAAGACGTCGCTGCGCGCATCGACCGGACCGCCCGCTTCCTGCTCCGGGCTCATGTAGCCAGGGGTGCCGACCGGCGCGCCCATGTTGGTGATGCGCGTCTCCTCCCACTCGACCCGGGCGATGCCGAAGTCGAGCACCTTGACCTGCTCGTTCATCGAGTGCACGCCAGGGAAGCGCGTCGAGCTGGGGGCGTTGTCGAGGTCCATCGGCAAGAGGAAGATGTTGGACGGCTTGATGTCGCGGTGGACCACGCCGGCGGCGTGAATGGCGGTGAGCGCGTCGCCCACCTGCAAGGCGAGCGGCAAGAGCTCCGAGGTGAGGATGCGGCCGACGGTGCGCAGACGCGTGGCCAGCGTCTCGCCGCGCAGCAGCTCCATCACCAGGTAGGCCGTGCCGTCGGGGAGGTGACCGTGATCGATCAGCTCGACGACGTTCGGGTGCCACGACAGACCGAGCGCCTCGGCCTCGCGGCGCAGGCGATCGGAGGCGACCGCGTCGTGGGCGGCGGCCGCGCGAAGGAGCTTGATGGCCACGGGGACGCCGTCGCCGACACGGGTCGCCTCGTAGATGACGCCGCTCGCGCCGGCGCCCATGCGCTGCGCCAGCTTGTACTGACCGGCGACCAGCTGCCCCTGCAGATTGCCGGCGTCGCCGTCGCGCTGCTCGCGAAGGCGCAGGCTCCGCTCGAGCGCCTGCACGCGCACCGCCTGCGCCGACGACTCGCGCCGCCGCTCTCGCTCGCGCGCGCGGAAGCTCCCGCCGAGCGCACCGGCGGCGATCAACGCGAGGAGCACCACCAGCGTGAGGATCGAGGGCCACAGCACCAGCGGCGCCGCGCCGACGGCCAGACCGAGCGCGCCGAAGCCGGCGACCTCGCGGCGCTGATCGGGCATCTTCCAGCGGACCTCGTAGGTCTGCGAGGCGTGCACGGCGGTCTCGGCGCGCTCGCCGGTGGAGGTGACCTTCCCCTGCCCGAAGCCGTACAGCGCGGGCACGCTGGAGAGCTCGGCGATGCGCGAGAGACCGAGCAGGCCGTCCTCCTCGAGCGCCGGATCGTGGACCACGACGACCCGCCCGCGCCAGAAGCCGGGGCGAGAGGTGAAGGTCTCCCAGCGCGCGGTGCGGCCGTACTCGCTGTCGCCACCGTCGATGCGGCTGAAGGCCTCCTCCGGCTTGCGGGTGCCGCGGATGGCGCGCATCCACACGCCGAGGTTGTCGTCGGCGATGAGGTAGCGCCAGGTATCGGCGATGTCCTCGCGCGAGGACGCCGCGGCGAAGAGCTCGAGCGCGGTGTGGAAGGTGGTGAGCGGGAGTCGGCGGGTCTCGTCATCGAGATCGCCGCGGGTGGTGCCGAGTGCCGTGAGCAGACGATCGCCCGCCTCGGCACCGCGGCTCGCGTCGAGCGCGGCGACGAGCGCCTTCAGCTTCGACGCGGTCGTCTGACCGGACGGGAATGAGCGTCGCACCTTGGTACGAGGGAAGCACCCCGCGGGCCGTGACATCAAGGGAGAACCCCGCGAGAACACTCGGGAGCGGTGTACTCTGGGGACGCACAATGACCGAGGAGCCCTCCGTCGCCGGCGCGATCGTCCAGCGCATCGACCTGGCTGGCCGGGCCGCGGCGGTGCATCTGCGGGTTCCAGGGGAGAGCTTCGTGCTGGTGGTCGCCAACGGTCGCGGCCTGGGGGCCGGTGTTCCGAGCGGGATCGGGCTGGTCGATCGGGAGGCGCGGGCCAGCTGGCCGTCGGCTCGCCTCCCCTTGCCCGCGGTCGTCGACCAGAGCCGGGCGCGGACGCTGCTCGTCGGGGGGCGGCTGGAGGCGGTGACCGCGGAGCGACTGGTGGTGCTG
>JAMFST010000304.1 GCA_026225435.1 Labilithrix luteola | reverse complement strand
CGTGCCGCTCTCGACGTACCAGGCGATGGAGAGCGACTCGTACGCGGCGCTCGCGACCGGCAAGCACGCGCCGGAGTCTCCCGCATCGCCCGCGTCGCTCACGTCACCGGAGTCGCCGCCGAGATCATCGGTCGACCCGTCGACCGATGAGGGCTCGAAGGGCAGGCAGGCGCTCACCGCTGCATCCGCGGGTCCCGGGCCATCGTACAGATCGGTGGCCGAGGTCGGGACCTCGGCCGCGACGGTGAAGACTCCGCTGCTCGAAGATCCGATACTGGCGTCGGTCACCCCGCCGTCGGGACCGAGGAGCGGGCTGGCCAGCGCCCCCGCGTCGGTGAGCGACGAGGCCGACGCGAACGGAGCGAGGCCCACCACGGTCGGGTTGGTGTTGATGGTCACCGAACCATCGAGCTCCAGGGTCAGGTCGCGAATCGCCTGGAGGTGGGTGCCGCCGACGGTCACGGTGAGGAGCACTTCGACCGTCAACGTCGCGCCGGCGCAAGCGAGGCCGCCGCCGCCGGTGCCGCCCTCGATCAGGGGGGGCGTGGTCGCGGCCGCGTCGCCGCCATCGTCACCCGCGTCGCCTGCATCACCCTGAGGTTGCCGCCGCGTGCAGGCCGCCTGGATCACCGCGGCGGTCGCCGGAAGCGAGAACGTCGCCTGCGGATCGGTGCCGAGCGCGTAGTTGATGGTGAGACCCTCCGAGCCATCGGGATCGAGGACCGTGGTCAGCGCATCGACCGAGGTCGCGCACCCGAGGGTCGCGTTGACCGAGGCGCACCAGGACCACTGGTAGCTCGGAGCCGGCGCCCCGCTCGGCGTGTAGACGAGCGCGTCGAGCGTCACCTCGCCGGTCGCCGGCACGTCGGGCGGGCTCGCACGGATCGCCAGGATCCGCGGCTGCGTGAGCTGGTAGGCGGGCGACAGCGGTGTCTCGCAGGCGGTCGGCAAGACGACGACGCTGGAGGCGAGAGCGGGGGCCGCGAAGAGCACGAGGAAGGAGCAGTAAGAACGGCGCAGGCGGGTCATGGGTGGTCAGTCGTGGAGACGGAAGCGAACGGTGAACTCGATGGCCCGCGCGACGGGGGCGCCGTTGGAGAGCGCGGGCTGGTAGGTGGTGCGCGTGGCCGCGTCGACCGCGGCGCGGTTGAACTCCTCGTGCGGGGACGGTTCGACCACGGTGACCCTCGTCACGTGCCCGCTCGCGTCGATCTCCGCGCGGACACTCACGGCGCCCTCGATCCCGTGCTCGCGGAGCACGGCGGGATACTCCGGACGAGGCGCGCTCAGCCGGCGCGGAGGCGTCGACTCCCCGGTCAGCGGCTGCACGGCGGCAGGATCGCTGGCGACGTCGCTGGTGCGACCCATGAGCGTGTTGCCGGCCGCGAAGGCCGGGCCCGTCCCGCCCACGAGGGTCGAGCTCATACCGACGATCCGACGCGGCGGCTCCTTCGGCGGCTCCGGCGGCGGTGGCGGCGCCTCGATCGGCGTCGGCGGGATGGGGTCCGTCTTCGCCGTCTCGACGATTTTCTTCACCACCGGCAGCACCTTGGGCTCGGTCACCGGAGGCGGTGGTGGCGGTTCGGGAACGACTGGCTCGGGCGCCGGAGCGGGGGGCGCGGGCGTGGCGACGAGCCGGATGGCCACCGGCACGTCGACGTTGGGCGGCGGCGCTCCGATCCAGCGCGCGCCCAGCACGGCGGCAAGCACCATCGCCACGTGAAAGACCAGTGACGCCGTTCCCGCTGTCGCGAAGTCGCCGAGCCTCCCGTCGCGCTCGCGCTCGCGTTCGCCGCGAGCCGTGGGATCACGCAGGGTGGCGCGATCGATCGCGCTCGCGGTCCGCGCGTTCACGACCTGGCGCCGGCGCTCGCGGCCGCTGCGACGGATCTCCCGGTATGCCACCGCCGTCGCCGGCGCTCTCG
>JAMFST010000303.1 GCA_026225435.1 Labilithrix luteola | reverse complement strand
CTCCCGCCGCCTTCGCTGCTCGACGGCCCGCCGCTCGACTCGTCGGCCACGCGCATCCGCGTCGCGGGGGTCCACAGCGCGGCGCGTAGCTCCTCGAGCTTCTTCACCTTGGCGGAAAGCTCCGCCTCCTGCTCGTCCACCTCGGTGCGGATCTCCGCCTCGGTGCGGCTGCCGCTGGCGCGCTGATCGCGGGCCGAGCGGAGCACCTCGAGCACCTCCCGGTGCAGCTCCTCACCCGCGGTGACCACCCAGGCGTCGAGCTTCTTGGTGAAGTCCTCGATCATCTCGTCGATCTTCGGACCGATCTTGTCGGCGGTCTGCTTGAGCACCTCGGGGGCGAGCTTCTTCGCCTGGTCGCGGTACTTCTGATCGACCTGCCCCTTGAGCACCAGCCCCATGACCGGCGCGGCGAGCAAGAGCAGCCCGCCGAGCAGAGCGTTGGCGAAGAGCACCACCGAGCCGACGGTCAAGAGAGCGAAGATGCCGACGTCGTAACGGAAGGTGTCGATCTTCACGTCGAGCGGCTTCATGTCCGCCGTGCCCAGCGTCGCGGCGACCCGCTTGCCCGCCTCGTTGGCGTCCTCGCGCACCAGCGCGACCGTCTTTTCTGCCAGCTCCTCGAGCGCGTGAGCGATCTCCTTCGACTGCCGCTCCGCCCAGCTCTTGAAGGTCTCCTCGAGGAAGGCCGGCAGGTACTGCCGCAGATCCTCGCTCCGGGCCGCGTCGATCACCTTGGGGAGATCGCGCTCCACGTCGGAGACGAAGCGCTCGAGATCCTTCGTCGCCGCCACCTTGATGCCGCGGACGTCCTCGCGGATCTTCATCCGCCGCTGCTCGATGGTCCCCGCTTGCCCGGCGAGATCGCTCTCGAGGAGGCGGATGCGTCGCTCCAGCTCGTCCGCCTTCATCGCCAGGGTGCGGCGCTGCGCGTCGATCCCCTTGCCGAGCAGGACGGCGACGTTGAGCCCTTCACCGAGCGCGTTGTCGAGCATGATGCGCCCGCGCTCCTCGCCGAGGAACTTGGTCAGGTGGGCGATCAGCTCGTCGAGGCCGTTCCACCCGGCCTCGCCGCTGAGCGCCTTCTCCGCCGCGATGGGGAAGATGATCGGCTCGGGCACCAGCTTCGAGAGCTGCGTCTTGGCGTAGCCGAACGCCTCGTCCCGCTCCGACGCCGAGAGCAGGTCCCACTTGGTGATGACGAAGACGATCTTGTCGCGCGACTGCTTCAGCACCTTCTCCTGGAGGAAGACGCGCTCGCTCTCCTTCAAGATCTGGCCGGCATCGAGGAGGAAGAGGACCGCGTCCGCGCGCGGGATGTACCCGTAGGTGATGTCCGCGCGGGCCAGCGACAGGTCGTTCACCCCTGGCGTGTCGACCAGCAGGATGCGCTCGCGCAGCAGCGGGGCAGGGAAGCCGATCTCGAGAAAATCGATCGACTCCGCCGAGCCACCGCCGCCGACGGCGAAGGTGCTGACCTTGTCGAAGGAGATGGTCTCGCGCCGCCCTCCCTGGAACACGGCGATCGCCTCCGGCGTGTCGGCGTAGCGCAGGTGGTGGATGGTCGCGGTGGTCGGCGTGACGCCGGTGGCCAGCACCTCGCGACCGAGCAGCGCGTTCACGAACGTGGACTTGCCGTGATTGAACTCGCCGACGACGACCAGGTGGAAGCGATCCTCGTCGAGCTTCTTCACCAGGTCGCGCTGAATGCGCTCGTTGAGCGTCCTGGCGCCGAGCCGCTCGGCCACGGCGGAGAGCCCGCGCAGCTCGTTCGAGACCTCGGCGGTGCGCTCACGGAACTGATCGAGTGCTGCGCTCATGCGTCCCCCTTCAGGAGAGCGAGGACCTTGTCGTCGACCTCCTTCATCTTGAGCCCGCCGGTGCGCCCCACCGCCGTGCGATACAGCTCGCTCTCGGCGAAGGCGCGCATCGCCAGCACGCGCTTCGGCAGGTACGGGTGCGAGGCCATCGCCTCCATGTAACGGCCCATCGAATCCTTTTGCTCCTGGTACTGCTCGAGGAACGCTTCGACGTTGAACTCGTCGTACAATTTGTGGGAGCCGAGAACGAGCTTGGTGAGCGAGCGCGCCGCCACGTCCTCGTCCTTGGAGCAGAGCATCCCGGCGCGGTCGCAGGTGATCTCCGCGCGCCGCGACCAGGCCCGCAGCGCCATGAGCGCGGGCTCGACGGCCCAGCGCACGAACACGCCGGCCATGCGGGTGAGGTAGTGGAGCGTCGTCAGGTAGACGACGTGCGAGTTGTGGATGTGGCCGCACTCGTGGCCGATGACCATGCGCAGCTCGTCGTCGGTGTAGTGATCGACCAGCGCCGAGTGCACCATGATGAACGACTCCTCGTTCGTCCCGTAGGTGGCGGCGTTGAGGCTCGGGCTCGAGACGATGTACACCTGAGGCGTCGCGATGTGCAGCGTCTCGGCGCACTCGCGGGCGATGGTCTGGATACGCGGGAACTGGCGATCGCCGACCTTCACGGCCGTCCCGAGGAGCTGCCCGCGCCACACGTTCTTGAACATGCGAACGGTGCTGTTGACCGCGAGCTCGACCGGCTTCATGCGCTCGAAGGCGGCGCGTGTCGTACGATCGGATACGTAGGCATACTCGTGCCCCGTCGAGGATGCGTCGCCCATGCTCCCGACGCGCTCCCCCTTCTTCCGCGCGATGAACGCCTGGAAATCCAAGTTGCCTGCCCCTGACGCGCTGCTGCGTAGATCGGCCATCCGCAATCCTTTCAGGCGGCTCGTGCCGCTCCCTCTTTAACGTACGACGCGTCTCTCCCGATGCATGGAAACAATCCACATAACCGACTCGAGCTTGAACAATTCCGTCGATCGAAAAGCGCTCGCCTCGGCTCGTGGGTGATACGTTCGAGGAGATGATTCGATCGGAGCCAGCGCCACAGTGCAGTTGAACTTTGCTGCGAGAGAGGTGGCGCTCAAGCTCGTGTACTACGGGCCGGCGCTGAGCGGAAAGACGACCAATCTCCGGGCGCTCCACGAGCTGACCAAGGAGGGGAGCCGCGGGCGTCTGATGACCCTGGAGACGAAGGACGACCGCACGTTGTTCTTCGACATGCTCCCGCTCGTCATGAAGGGGGACTCGGCGAACGCCATGTCGCTCCGCGTGAAGGTGTTCACCGTGCCGGGGCAGGTGCTGCACGCCTCCACCCGGCGCCTCGTGCTGCAGGGCGCAGATGGGGTCGCTTTCATCGCCGACTCGCAGCTGTCCGAGACCGAGTCGAACGCCAACTCGTTCCTCGACCTGCGGGACAACCTGAAGGAGCTCGGGCGCAAGGTGCGCGAGATGCCTCTGGTCATCCAGTACAACAAGAGCGACCTGCCCAACGCGCGCACGGCGGACGAGATCTTGAAGCTCGCTCGGGGCGGCCGCGAGCCGGTGTACACGGCCAGCGCGCTGACCGGTGTCGGGGTTCTCGAGTCTTTTTTCGGGCTGCTGTACCTTACCTGGATGCGGCTCGACCGGGAGCACCAGCTGGCCCAGAAGCTCGGCATCCCCAGCGATCGCTTCCTCCGCATGGCGGGGGAGAAGCTCGGCGTCGGGGAGGACTTCGAGCGGCTGCTCTCGGCGTGTGTCGGCGGGAAGTTCAACGCGGAGCCCAGTCCTTGACGATGGAGATGGATATCTCGGGGGGAGATCCGGGCGACATCGGCGCTCAGGAAGTCCGGCTCGAAGAGCTGGTCGACCGCAAGGCGTTGAACGAGCTCTGTTCGAGCGTCTACGACCTGTTCGGCATTCCGGTGCGCGTGTATTCCGAGGCCGGCACCCTGATGGCCGACGCCAACCGGGAGCACGAGCTCTGCTCGTACATCAACACGTTCCTCCCCGGCCGCGGCGCCTGCGCGCAGACGGTGCTCGGAGCGAAGAGCGTCGATCCGCCGCTCGGCGGGGAGTCGACGCACCCCTGCTTCAGCGGGCAGGAGTACCGCATCGTCAGCATCGAGTACGACGCGCGCCAGGTCGGCCGCATCATCCTCGGGCCGTACGCCATCAGCTCGATCGTCGAGCCGCCGCAGTCGCTCTACGCCACGGTCGAAGCGGGCAGCAGCAGCGACGACAAGCGCAAGCTGATGGACCGCGAGCGCTCCCGGTCGCTGCTCGCGCGCGTGCCGCACGTCCGCGCCGAGACGGTCACCCGCATCTCGACGCACCTCAAGGCGTCGCTCGATCTCATCCTCTTCAGTGGGCACAAGGCGCTCCTCACCAGCCAGATGCACCTGATGAGCGTTCGCGAGAGCTACCGCGAGCTGCAGGACAAGAACGCGCGGCTGCAGGAGGCGTACGACCGCCTGCGCGAGCTCGATCGCCTCAAGTCGAACTTCCTCGCGACGGTCAGCCACGAGCTGCGCACGCCGCTCACCAGCATCATCGGCTACAGCGAGATGCTGGCGGAGGGGATCGCCGGCGAGCTGGTGGGCGAGCAGCTCGAGTTCGTGAAGACGATTCACGAGAAGGGCGAGCAGCTGCTCCAGCTGATCATGAGCCTGCTCGATCTGTCGAAGCTCGAGAGCGGCACCATGGCGATGAAGAAGTCGCTGGCGCGCATCGGGCCGATCCTCAACGAGGGCGCCGAACTGTGGTCGGGCACCCTGCGGCAGGCCGGGCCCGACGCGCCGGT
>JAMFST010000302.1 GCA_026225435.1 Labilithrix luteola | reverse complement strand
TGGGGATCAACCCGGCGATGGCGTTCTTGCGCGCGCGCTTCTCGTCGACCTGGACGATCATCTCGCGGCGCGCCTTGTCGGCGGAGAGGAGCTCGTCGAGGTTCAGGTCGAGGCGCTTGTTGGTGATGGCGGCGCGAACGAGGTCGGTATTCTGGCGGAGGAACGCGATGTCCAGCATGGGATGTGTCTACCCGAGGACGCGCCCAATCCGTGTGCTATTTCTAGGCCATACCCATGGCTTCTGATCACTCTGGTCACGGCTCGCGCAAGTCCTGTGGCGCTCACGTGGAGCTGGTTCGCAACGAGACGACGAGGATCACCCGCTGCGGATGCGGCCAGGTGCACCTGACGTTCCTGCGCAACGGCGTCTCGGTGCAGCTCTCCGGGGAGCACTTTCGCGAGCTCGCCCAGGGGGTGGCCGAGGCCGACGCGGAAGCGAACCCCGGAACCGAGGGCGTCCCCTTCGGCGCCCGGGTGAACTGATGGTCCGTCACTGGGCCTCGGTAGGTTCGCTCCTCCTCGTCCTGTCCGCCTGCAGCAGCTCCACGCCAAGCGCGGAGAAGACCGGCTCGAGCAGCGAGGCGATCATCAACGGCACCGACTCGACCGACGCGCAGAACTCGGTCGTCATGATCGAGCAGCCGCTCAGCGCCAGCTCGGTGGTCATCTGCTCCGGCGTGCTGCTGGCGCCGACGCTGGTGATGACCGCCCGCCACTGCGTGTCGAACCTGCCCGACGAGGGGTTCACCTGCGACGAGAACGGGGTCGGCAGCGAGGGCGGCGACATCCTCTCCGACGTGGACCCGACCTCGCTGTACATCTTCACCGGCGCGACGCGGGAGACGAAGCTGACCCAGGCGCGCGCGCGGGGGACGAAGCTGTTCCACGACAGCGCGACCAACATCTGCAACCACGATCTGGCGCTCATCCTCCTCGACACGGCCATCGACGACGAGCCGATCGTGCCGGTGCGCCTGAAGACCGGGCCGACGGCCAACGAGTCGGTGGTCGCGGTCGGCTGGGGGGTCACCACCAGCACCGAGACGCCGTCGACCCGGCAGCAGCGCACGATCGACATCGAGCGGGTCGGACCGAACCGCGACGACGCCAACGAGCTGGACGTGCCGCCCAACGAGTTCGAGGTGGGCGAGTCGATCTGCGAAGGGGACAGCGGCGGGCCGGCGTTCGACTCGACGACCGGAGCCGTGGTCGGCATCGTCTCGCGCGGCGGGAACGACACCCAGCCGGTGGCCGACGATCCGGCCGCCTCCTGCGTGGGCGCGAGCAACTTCTACTCCGAGCCGTCGCACTTCGAGTCGATCATCGATTCGGCCTACGCGGCGGCGGGGCAGGATCCCTGGCTCGAAGGGGAAGGCGATCCGCGCCTCACCGCGCCAGGGGACAGCTGCACCGACAGCGCCGCTTGCCAGACAGGGCTCTGCGGCGACGTGAACGGCGCGATGATCTGCACCTACGACTGCTCGAGCGCGGCCTGCCCGAGCGGCTTCGCCTGCGAGGCGAGCGACGCCGGCGGCAGCTTCTGCATCGCCAGCGCGGCGAGCAGCAGCAGCGGGAGCAGCGGGGGGTGCGCGATCAGCGGCGGCGCTGGCGAGCCTCGCGGCGGCTCGTCGGCCGGGTTCCTCGGCTTCGGGCTGGGTCTCGCGGCGCTCGTCACGCGCCGGGCGCGATCACGACGACGCCGGCGGTGACCAGCGCCTCGATCGCAGCGTGGTCGAGGCCGTGCTCGCGCAGCACCTGACGCCCGTGCTCACCGAGGCGTGGCGCCGGCTTCTCCGGCACCCGCTCGGTGTCGGCGAACTTCAGCGGCGAGCGCCCGAGGCGCATCGTCCCCTCGGTCGGGTGCTCGAAGCGCTCGAAGAACTTCACCGCCTCCAGGTGCTCGTCCTCGAACAGCCCGGCGATGGTGCTGATCGGCGTGCAAGGGATGCCGACCGTGCCGAGCGTGGCGATCCACTCCGCCGAGGTGCGCGTCGGCAAGGTCTCGTCGACCAGCTGGTACAACTGATCGATGTTCTCGGTGCGGTCCTTGATCGTGACGAAGCGCGGATCGTGCGCCAGCTCGGGGCGGCCGATCAGCTGGAAGAACGAGAGCCACTGCTTGTCGGTGTAGACGAGGACGCCGAGGAAGCCGTCGCGCGTGGCGTACGGCTTGCGGTACGGTGACTTCGTCCGCGCGTAGCCGGTGGGGCCGCGCGGTGGGTCGTAGACCATGCCGCCCTGCTGCTCGAGGAGGAGGAACGAGGCCATCGCCTCGAACATCGGCACCTCGATGGCGCCGCCGCGACCGCTGATCCCCCGCCGGACCAGCGCCGCGAGGATGGCGGTGAGCGCCTGCAGCGCGACGACCTTGTCGGCGATGACCGTGCGGACGTACTGCGGCTCGCCGACCCCGCCCTGCACCGCCGCCAGGCCGGTGATCGCCTGGATGACATCGTCGTAGGCCGCCAGATCGCGGTACGGGCCTTCGCTGCCGAAGCCGGGGACGGCGCAGAAGACGAGGCGCGGGTGGCGCGCACATAGCGCTGCCGGGTCGAGGCCGAGGCGGGCGGCG
>JAMFST010000301.1 GCA_026225435.1 Labilithrix luteola | reverse complement strand
GTGCGCGTCGAAGGCGCGCGCGCCGGCGGTGTCGAGGACGGGGATCATCGGGTCTTCTCCAGGATGACGACGGCGACCGCGAGGCCACCGTCGTGCGTGAGGCTCACGTGCCAGGTGTCGGCGCCGCGCTCGTTCGCCTGCAGGAGCGCGTTGCCTTTCAGCTCGAGGCGCGGGCGACCGCTGGGGTCGCGCCGCACCTCGCACTCGTGCCAGCCGACGCCGCGCGCGCCGTCGAGCACCTTGGAGAAGGCCTCCTTGATGGCGAAGCGGCCGGCCAGCGCCAGCGCCTGGTCCTTGCGGCCCGCGAGGTCGGCCCGCTCGGCCGGGCTGCAGATGCGGTCGAAGATCCGCCCCTCGTTTCGCCCGAGAGCCCTGCGCATCCGCTCGATGGAGCAGATGTCGATGCCGACGCCGACGATCACGTCCGGTATCGTACACCTCGTGTCCACCAAGCTCTCGGTCAACCTGAACAAGGTCGCGACGCTGCGCAACACGCGCGCGCTCGACATCCCCAGCGTGGTGCAGTGCGCCCGCCTGTGCCTCGGCGCCGGCGCACAGGGGATCACCGTCCACCCTCGCCCGGACGAGCGGCACATCCGCCCGAAGGACGTCGCCGACCTCCAGGAGCTGCTCGCCGAGCATCCCAAGGTCGAGCTGAACATCGAGGGGAACCCCTTCCACAACCTGATGGCGCTGACCGAGAAGCACCGGCCGGCACAGTGCACCTTGGTGCCCGACTCCGAGGGGCAGTCCACCAGCGATCACGGCTGGGACCTGGTCGCCGACGGCCCGCGCCTGCGGCCCGTCCTCGCCCGCCTGCGCGAGCTCGGTATCCGCTCGAGCCTCTTCGTCGACGCTGTCCCCGAGGTGGTGCACCTCGCCAGGGAGCTCGGCGCCGATCGGGTCGAGCTGTACACCGAGCCCTACGCCGCGGCCTTCGCCGAGGGGAAGCACGAGGCTGTGATTCCGCGCTTCCGCGACACCGCCAAGGCGGCCACCTCCGCCGGCCTCGGGGTCAACGCCGGCCACGATCTCAGCCAGAACAACCTCGCCGTCTTCCTCGAGAACGTCCCCCACGTCCTCGAGGTCAGCATCGGCCACGCCTTGATCGCCGAGGCCCTGGAGTACGGCCTGGCCGATACCGTGCGGGCCTACCTCGCGATCACTGGCTCGTAAGGGCCCGAGCCCGGGCCCGGCGAGCAGGCCCGCACCACATCCTGAACCTCAGTCGTCCGAGGCTTCGGTCTCGGACAATTCGTCGTCCGTCTTCGGCGTGGTCAGCAGCTCGCCGTTGGGGCCGTCGCGGCGGACGATGAAGGTCTTGTGACCGGTGGTGTCGGGGTTCTCGCGCGCCATGACGGTGACGACGTTGACGCCCGGACGGAGCGGCAGATCGGCCGAGATGGCCATCTTCTTCGGGTCCGCGCCGGTGCGGTTCGACTGGTAGAACAGCTTGCGCGAGCCGACGAAGATGTACGCGTCGAGCAGCCGGTCGGTGTCGCTGGTGAGCCCCTTCACCGAGACGTGCGTGTCGCGCGTCACCAGCGCAGCCTGGCCAATCTCGATCGTCGGCGGAGCGTGAGCGAGCGCGTCCTCGAAGGCCACCGGACCACCGGCAGCCGCGCCGCCGGCGTTCTCCACGTCGCTCGCGCGGACGAAGCCGAAGCGGTTGCCGCCGAGCGCCACCTTCACGAAATCGGTGCTCGTCGCCATCTCGGTCACGCTGGTACCCGCCATCAGCCGGCCGAACATCCGCGCGGCCGCATCGGGCGCCTCGTAGATGGCAGCGCCGCTCGCCTTCGCCCTCATCGCGGCGTTCGCCGAGGCGAGGCTGGCCGCCGGAGCGATCGGCATGCGGACCTTGTCGACCACCGACTCGCGCAGATCGGTGTCGGTGATCGACAGCTCCACCTTCGCCTCGGGGTCGGCCAGCTGGTTGGTGACGTCGAAGGTGAAGACCACCTTCTTGGTGTCACCGGGGTTCATGTCGGAGATGTCGAAGCGCCCCTCGTGCAGGAGGACGCCGTCGCCCGACAGGTTGCGCAGGTTGGCCTGCGTCTCGAAGCTCCGCCCCTTGCCGACGTTCTTCACCGTCACGTACATCGTGACGCTCTCCCCCTTCTGGACGCGGCCGTCGCCGTTGCCGCTCAGGTTGTCCGCGATCTGGTACCCGTAGGCGAAGACCGGCCGCTCGAGCGCGGTGACCGTGGCGTGGACCTCGGCGTCGGCGGGCGCATGTCCGCGCGCCTCCTCGAAGTGCACCTTGATGCCGTCGGCGCGGGTGAGCGAGTCCTTCGGCACCTTGCAGACGCGCGGCGCATCCTTCGGCAGCACGGCGGTGGAGCCGGCCTTGTGCCCCTCGATGTCGCACCAGCCGAGCGGCACGGTCGCCGTGCGCGTCTTGCCCGGCTCGAGCTTGCCGAAGACGAGCTCCTTGCTGTCGAAGAGCGGGTCGTCGCTCTTGGTCGCCGCGTACAGGCGGTAGAGCGTCTGGCTCCCGCCGTTGGTCACGGTGACCTTCATGTTCATCTGCTTGCCGGCGAGCACCTCGTTGTTCGGCTGGTCGGTCTCGACCTTCACCGTCACGTTCGCGGGCGGGGCCGCCGGGGTGGCCGCCTGCGCATCGCCCGGCGCGTCGCTCCAGTCGATGCCGAGCTTGTTCAGCTCCGCGCCGACCTTGGCCAGCTCGGTGGCGCGGTTCTCGGCGATGACGTTCTTCGCCGCCCGCACCTGGTCGAGGCGCTTGCCCTGCGGCACGTGCGCCGCGAGGTCACGCGCGAACTTGATGGGGAAGTCCATGGCGAACAGATCGTCCGGATCCCCTCCCCGCTCGCGCAGCTCCTGGCGATCCTTCTGCGTCAGCGCGTAGCGCACCGTCTCGAGCGGCTTCTGCCCCTCGCGGATGCGGGTGTTCGACAGGCTGCGCGACAGATCGCGCTCCTTGAGCATCCCGCCGGTGTCGACGTTCAGGGTCATCTCCTGCGCGTCGACGGTCATCGGGTCGAGCTCGATGTCCGGCGTGACGCCGGTGCCTTGAATCGAGATGTCGCCCGGCTCGGTCAGGTACTGCGCGATGGTCAGCTTGAGGGCCGCCTTGTCCGGCAGGTCGGCGAAGATCAGCTGCACGCTCCCCTTGCCGAAGGTGGTCTCGCCGACGATGACGGCGCGGTCGTGGTTCTTCATGGCGCCGGCGACGATCTCGCTGGCGCTGGCCGACGAGCCGCTTACCAGCAGCACGACGGGGTAGTTCGGCTCGGTGCCGTCGGCGTGCGCTTCCTTCTCCTCGCGCCCCTCGGACGAGTTGCCCACCGTCGCGACGATCGGCCCGTCGGCGACGAACTTGTCGACGATACGCGCCGCCTGATCGAGCAGACCTCCGGGGTTGCCGCGCAGATCGAGGACGAGCCCCTTGAGCTCCCCCGACTTCTTCATGTCGGTGAGCGCCTGATCGAGGTCCGACGAGCTCGACGCCTGGAACTGCTTGAGGCGGACGTAGCCGATGTTCCCGTCGAGCAGCTTGTGCTCGACGCTCTCGACGTGGATCGTCTCGCGCGTGAGATCGAAGGGGCGCGGATCCTTCCACCCGCCCTCGCCGTCACGACGGATGAACAGGGTGATCTTGCTGCCGGGGAGGCCGCGCAGGTGCTGCACGGCCTCGTTGAGCCCCATGTTCAGGGTCGACTCGCCGCCGATCTTGATGATGCGGTCGTACTTCTTCAGCCCCGCGCGTCCGGCGGGCGTGCCCGGCATCGGGTTGATGACGGTGAGCGTCTGGTCGCGGATCGACACCACCATCCCGAGCCCGCCGAACTGGCCGGAGGTCGAGAGGTTCATCTCCTTGTAAGCCTCGGGCGAGAGCAGCACGCTGTGCGGGTCGAGCGTGTGCAGCATGCCGTTGCAAGCCGCGTACTCCACCTCCTGCAGGTCCACGTCGCTGCCGCGCAGGCCGTCCTTCAGGAACGAGAACACGTCGCGCAGCCGGCCGCTCACGTCCCAGGGGCCGAGCACGTTGTCGACGCGGAACTCCTTCTCCTGCGTGTCGACCCGCACCTTCACCGTCGGCGCGTTCTCCTCGTGCAGCACGATGACCTGGGCCACGTCGCGCTGGATGAAGTTGAGCGCCGAGAGCAGCATCTCGCGCGGCTTGACCCGCTTGGGGTCGACGTAGCGATCGCGGATGGTCTTGATGACCTCCTGGACCACCTGCATCTTCACCAGGTCGTAGTCCTGCCCCTTGTGCGGCGAGGTGCTCTCGGCGGCGGAGACGATGGGGGCGAGGCCGTCCCACAGGCCGCCTCCCCCGGCGCTATTGAGCTTCAGCGAGAGCCCGGCGGCCGCTCCGAAGACGACGAAGATAGCGACGAACTTGAGAAGGCGCGCGGCCATCGGCGAAGTCTGCATCGAGGTTTGCCAGTATAGAGCCCGCGAGCCAAACCGCGCATTCCTTGTTCAGTGGTCTACCCACCGCCGTGGCCGAAGGAATATCCGCCACCCCAGCCGTGGCCGCTGGGGACGCCGTGGATCCCGCCGAAGCCGCCGTGAGCGCGACGGTAGAAGTTGAAGTCGGTCACGAGGGTGACGCGCGGCTCCACGGTGTAACGCTCGTCGACGACGTCGATGGGGCCGCCGGTCTCGTCCTGCCCGGTGAGCCAGGCGAGATCGACCATCGAGATGGAGATGCCCGCCGCCTGGTAGGCGAGGAAGATCTCGTGCAGATCGTCCTCCTCGACCGCGCTGTCGTCGAGGCTCTCCACCACGTACATCACGTTGTCGATCCCCTGCGCGCGCAGGGCGGCCGCGTCCGGGAGGTCGGCGGAGGTGAGCATGTAGCGGTTGTCCATCGTGTCGTCGGGGACCTGGTCGGTGCGGTAGGCGAGGCGCCAGGCGTCGAGGAGGAAGATCGGGGCACTGTGCGTGCTCTGCGCGAGCGGCGGTGCGGGGCGGAAGGTGATGAGCGAGGAGAGCGTCTCCTCCGCCGGGACCATCTCGTCGTCGGCCGGCCAGTTGTTGAAGGTGAGCACGCAGGAGGCGGGGGAGGTGGCGCGGGTGCTCAGGCTCGAGCCGAAGGCCACCGACGCGGCGCCGCGTAGATCGACGATCCACGCCGTGCGCGCCGGCAGACGCGCCCCGACTCGTTCGCCAGCGGCGCTGGCGGTGTTGACCACGTCGAGCGCGCGGACGTCCGGCAGGGAGCCGATGGTCGCGCCGGTGTCGAGCGCGGAGACGAGGGTGAGCTTCTGGTAGGGAGCCCAGCTGTCGGTCGGCGCCAGCTGCCAGGCCTGCGCCACCGTCTGTGAGGTCGGCAGGTACACCGCCCGCAGATCGGGGACGTCGCTGCCGTTCTGCACGCTCAGCGCCGGCGTCCACGACTCGGGGAAGCAGCCCGTCGCGAGGAACGCGAGCGGACCGGCGAAGATCAGCGGCTGGAGGCGGAGGAGGTTCATGCGACCAGCACCGGCAGGCAGAGCGCGTCGTGCGACACGTGGCTCTCCGGCGTCGCCCGGGTGAAGTAGCCGGTGAAATGTCCATCCTGGACGTAGGCGCCGAGGGTGAGGTAGCGCGGTCCCCAGGGGGTCGACGCGGGGGTCTGGCGGACGAAGCGCTGGGCGATCCAGCTCTCCCCGCTCCCGGCGCGCTGCACCACCTGCGCCATCAGCGAGCCCCACTCGTCCTGATCGAAGAGCGGGCCGACGAAGACCTCGTCGCCGACGCGCCCGAGGGCGCGCTTGACCACCCAGCTCTCACGCTCCGCCACCAGGGTCTGCAGCCTCATGTCGGGCACCTCGAAGGTCTCGGGGACGTGCGCCTCGATCCCGGCGCGTGCCTCCGCGCTCACCTGGTGGCGGCGCGCCCAGGCGCGGGCGAAGGCGAGCTTCGACTGGGAGAAGATGTGCTCGAAGCTCGACAGCGTCTTGAGGGTGCCGAAGCGGATGGCGCGCTCGATGTCGCCGAGGTTGCGCTGCCCTTCCATGTATTCTGCAGGGAAGTAGCGGTAGAGCACCTTGATCGCGCGCCCCTGCGCCCAGAGCTCGCCGTTGCGCAGGCGCGGGGCGGTCGGGTTGGTGAGGATGGCGTCGACGCCGCGGGCCTTGAGCTGGCGCTGGAGGAGCGCGCAGATCTGCAGATCCTCGGCGTAGGCGGTGGCGAAGACGAGGGCGACGGCCCCGGGCTCGGGGCCACTCACGGCAGTGCCCCCCTCGGCCAGCTGGGCAAGGCGCTCGACCAGTCGCTCGACCACCACCGTCGGGTTCGAGAAGGACGTCGCGCCGGCCGCGCGGGCGAGCCGCGGCAGAGCGAGCGCCTCGTTGTGGCCGCCGGGGCAGTCGGCGTTGACCTCGCAGGCGCGGAAGGTTCCGTCCTCGCCGAAGAGGAGGTCGACGCGAAAGAGGCCGGCATCGTCCCCCATCTCGCGCGAGGCGCGCGCCAGGCGCAGGACATCCGGGTGCAGCTTGTAGCGAGCGCGCTCGAGCGGCTCGCGGTGGGCCAGCGCGGCGATCTCGCCGATGGCGCGGACGGTGGACTCGGCGGCGTCCACGGCGGCGCGGTGGACGGCCGGCGAGAGCACGATGGGGTGCACGTCGACCCGTCGCTTGCCGGCGACCCACGCGTCCCACACGAGGTACGTCTGCGCGAGGTCACGCGCGAGCTCGGGGTTGGCCAGCGGATCCTCGCTGTTGAGCGGGCGCACCGCGGCCGCGCTGATCGGCAGCGTCCGGACCGGCACTACCGGCGCAAGCGCGCTCACGGCAGCGCCTTGGCGATGGAGGCGAAGGTCTCGGGATCCTCTGCCCCGAAGCCCCAGAGGACCACGCCGACCTGCTGCGGGAGCGTGCTCGTGTCCCAGGCGTGAAGGAACGTCGTCGTCGACGAGGCGTCGTCGTACACCACGGTGTGCTTGATGTCGTACTCGTCGGTGTACGCCAGCTCCTCCTCGCCGCCCGGCATGCGCTGGGGCGCGACGCCGTAGGTCTCGCCGAGGGCGGTCGCCTCGAGCCAGGTGACGGAGCGTTGCGTGTTCTGGGAGAAGTCCCAGCCGTAAAGCGGCGCGGCGATGTCGTAGAGCGCGGTGGTGTTGCCAGCGCTGCTGACGGTCGACTGCGCGAACCTCACCGCGTCGACCGCCCAGCCGCTGTCGAGCGTCGGGCCGGGTGTCCCCACCGAGAAGTCGAGGGTGGCGACGCGGATCCGATCGGTGACCGCGGCCAGCGCGGGCAGATCGAAGGCGTCGCCACCGGAGACGTCCGACGGTGACTGCGTGGAGGGCAAGACGAAGATGCCGACCCGCTTGCCGGAAGGCTGGAGCGCGGTGGACAGCTCGCCGACGAAGGCGGTGAGCGAGTCGCGCGCGTCGTCGGGGAGTCGCTCGACGTCGAGGTCGAAGCCGTCGCAGTCCGGCGCGTACCCGGCGATGGCGCTCTCCACCGCGGTGCGCCAGCCGGAGCTCGACAACCAGCTGGCCGTCTGCACGCCGTCGAAGCGCGCCCCGGTCTCGTCGACGAAGGAGACGCCGAGGCGGACGGTGTAGCCGAGGTTGTGGAGCGAGCCGATGGTGGCGTCGAGCGCGTCGCGGGCGCTGGGATCACCGGGAGCGATGGTGCCGTCCTCGCGCGGAGCCAGGCACATGAGGATGATCTCCTGGACCACCTTGCGGGTGGCGGAGGCGGCGAGCGTCTCGTCCTGCCACGCGTCGGTGGAGCAGCCGTCGATCTCGATGGTGGTCGAGCGGCGCGGGATGGGGCCGCTGCCGGCGAGGAGATCCGTCTCGCCGCCGGTGGAGGTGGTGGAAGAGGCGGAGCACGCTCCGAGGAGCGGCACCGACAGGACGAACATCCATTTGGTCAGGTGGCTCATTTGCCCAGCTCGTAGCGGAACGAGAGCATCCCGCCGTGGAAGGTTTGGTCGAAGGCGAAGACGTTGGGGCTGGCGACGAGGCAGATTCGCTCGAGGGGATCGAGCCGGCGGCACGCCTCGACGTCGAGGCGGACGTAGGCGAACCACTGCGCCGGCTCGAGGTCGTAGGTCGACGAGCCGTAAGCGGCGTCGGCGCCCATGGTCTCGTAGGTGACGCCGAAGCGACCGGTCGCGGCGAAGGTCCAGCGGCGGTAGTTCGTGCGGTAGCCGAGACCGCCGAAGCCGAAGTCGTAGAGGTCGCCGGTCCAGGGGCGGATGTGGGCGATGCTCCCGTCGATCGAGCTGCGCTGCTCGTCGTACAGGCCGACCGACGAGGAGGTGCCGAGCGAGAGCACCGGGATGACCACGTGCTTGGTCTGCAGGCCGAAGCCGATCTCGGCGCTGGCGTAGAAGGTGTTGCTCGGGACGCGCAGCGAGCCGCTCACCTGGCGCGCACCGACGCTGGTCGCAGAGCCGACGTGCAGGTCGTTCCCCGGCACCATCGTCGCGCCGGCGCCCGCCTGGAAGTAAGCGTCGACTCCGTCGGCACGCGCGGCGGTGGTCGCCGTGAGCGCCGTGACCACCGCGGCGGCAGCTACGAGGGCGACGGCGGCGCGCATGACGATCCCTTCAGCAAAAGGAGCGCCAAGAAATGTACGTCGACGATCCGCCGTGTTTTCACGGCGACCGAGCGAACGAGCGGACGGGATGTCCTAGACGCGCGCGCGCCGAGGGGCGGAACGACGCAGCGACTTCAACAAACTTTTCGTTGAATCAGATCAGGAAGACTTACGTCGAAGCACGGCCACGTAGAACCCGCCGAAGAAGGACATCTTCGTGTCGGCGAGGCGCGTCTCGAGGCGACGGAACGTCTCGCGCATCATCGGCAGACGCATCGCGGCAGCAGCCGGCGTGACGATGCGCACGCCGCGCGCGCTCTCCAGGCTGACCCCCGGCGGGAGCAGACGCGGGATGACCCAGGGGGCATCGAAGCGGGTGTAGACCGCGCTCTCACGCGTGCTGGCGGAGATCTTCCCCGCCGGCCCGAGGCGCTTGGCGAGCGCGCGGAAGCTGAGCGGGTTGTAGAACTCGGCGAGGATGACGCCGCCCGGCCGCGTCACGCGGGCCATCTCGGCGAGCGCCTTGCCGATGTCGGGGACGTGGGCCAGCACCTTGAAGGAGCAGGTGACGTCGAAGGACGCATCGGGGAACGGCAGGTCGGTGACGCTGCCGACGGTCACGTCGAGCCCGCGCTCCTTCGCCTTCTCCAGCATGCCGGGGGACAGGTCGATGCCGGTCGCCTTGGAGGTGAACCGCGCCATGCGCTCGAGGAGCAGGCCGGTGCCGCAGCCGCACTCGAGCAGCTCCTTGCCGCGGGCGTAGCGCTCGGTGAGCGAGACCTCCAGGTCGTCGACCAGCGCGTGGTAGCCGTGCGGATCGTTCGGCCGCCGCTGAGCTTCGTAGCCGCGGGAGAACTCGTCGTAATAAGCGCGCGTCTCGTCGAGGGATTGGCTGGCGTTCTCGTTCACGGCGAGCCGTCTATCACGGGCACACGCGCCGCTCTAGCCAGGTGCCGTCGTTGTCCGACCAGAGGAGCCAGACGGCCCCCTTGTCGTCGCGGGTGACCGACAGGTCGGCCAGGCGGCGGCCGCGGGCAACCTCGCCGGCGGAGAGGAAAGCGCCGTCGGCGGCGAGCGCTCCCAGCTCGAGGACGAGCTCGCGCTTCGGATCGGTGGGCAGCTCGCGCCCGGCCGGCACGATGCGGGCGACGGCGACCGGATCGCTCCCTCGGGTGGCCGCCAGCGGCGCCGGGTCGAGGCCGTTCGGGTAGATCGACCACACCGCCGGGAGATCGATGCGGAGCGCCTCCGGGAGGGGGACCACCGAGAGGCCGAAGTCAGCGGCGTCCCGCGGCCAGGCCGCGAGCGCATAGGCCGCGGAGCGACTCGTGCCGAGGCGGGGCACGGTCCCGGGCTCGGCGAGGGGACCGATGAAGACGACCTCGTCCGTGCCGAGATGCAGGCGCGTGGGGCTCGCCGCGTCGAGCGTCACGTGCCGGGCGTGCATCGGGGTCATCGCCACGCGGGCATCGAGCGACAGCGCGAGCACCTCGGGGGGCGCACCGGGCGGCGTCGGCGCAACGGCGAGGTCGAGCGCCGTCGCCCCGCTCCCCTCCTCCGAGAGGTGCTCGGGGGGCTGCCCGTCGAGCGAGATCCAGCCCTCGGTGACGAAGCCTTCGCTGGTCTTGCGCTGCTGGTGGAAGGCGACCACGTCGTGCCCGCTGCCGAGCGGAGCGGCGGCGATCCCGCGCACGCCGATGACCGTGGCCACCTCCTTCGGTGCCCCCTCGCGGGGAAAGCGCGTCAGGATGCTCCCGGGGCCGACACAGTAGACCGTCTCCCCGGCGATGGCGCACGGGGGGTGCACCGTGTCGCGCAGGTGCGCCGGCTCGGCGAGCGACGGCGGGACCACCGCGGTGAGCGACGCGGGGATGGGCACCGTGGTGATCTGCGGCTTGCCGCGGTCGTTGGTGACGAGCTCGAGCCGGTCCCCCCGCACGGCCATCGCCGCCGGACCGTCGAACGGCTGCCGCGCCGGACCGTAGATGCGCTTGCAGGCCGAAGCGCCAGCATCGAGCGGGCCAGCCGCGCGACTCGCCGCGGCATCCAGAGGAGCGCTCGTCGCCGCGTCGGTGAGCACCGTCCACGACGAGACCGGGGCCGCATCGAGCGGCGACGCGTCGGCCGCGGCCTCCGCATCCAGCGCGCTACCAGCCTCGACCGGCTCGGCGTGATCCCGGCAGGCGACCAGAAGAACCGCCAGCGCGGCGAGACGAGTCACCCCCGCAGGTTACGTCAGTGGCGGGTGAGGGAGTCCAGCAGCGTGAGCACGAAGAACGCCACGCTGACGTACGCGTTCAGGTCGAAGAACGCCTTGTTGATGCGCTCGAGCCGCCCCGGCCCGACGATCCAGTGCTCGTAGACGAGCAGCCCGGCCGCCGCGATGACCCCGGTGAAGTACAGCGGCCCGCGCCCGAGGGCGAAGCCGGTGCCGGCGAAGGCGAGGACGGTGACCACGTGCGCCGCCGCCGAGAAGATGACCGCGCCGCGCGTGCCGAAGCGCTGCGGAATGGAGTGCAGACCGCGCGCGCGGTCGAAGTGCTCATCTTGGAGTGAATACAAGATGTCGAAGCCGAGCAGCCAGGTGACCACCCCGAGCATCAAGCAGACGATGCCGAGGTTGGGCTTGGCGCCCGCCGCCAGCCAGGCCCCGCCGGGCGCCAGCGAGAGCGCGACCCCGAGCCACACGTGCGCCGCCCAGGTGAACCGCTTGGCCAGCGAGTAGCCGAGGAGCACCGCGAGGACGAGCGGTGAGAGGACCATCGGCCAGAAGCCGAGCCCGGCCGCCGCGAGCATGAACACCGCCGCGCTGGCCACGGTGAGACCGAGCGCCTCGGCAGGCTTCACCGCGCCGCTCGGCAGGTGACGCGTCTTGGTGCGCGGGTTCTCCGCGTCGACGTCCCGGTCGGCGTAGCGGTTGTACGCCATGGCGGCGGTGCGGGCCGAGACCATGCACACCAGCATCAGCACCACGCGGACCGCGGTGAGCGGCACGTGGGGCTCGGCCTGCGCGAGCACCACCGCGCTCGCCGCGAACGGCAACGCGAAGATGGTGTGGCTGAAGGTGACGAGCGAACCGTACGTGCGGAGGCGAGTGGCGACGTTCATGGGAGACCTGTTCAGGAGAAGCTGGGCAGAGTCGGGGTTTCGATCTTGGCGCGCCGCACCAACCAGCGGCGATCCTTGGACACGTTGGCGAGGAGGAAGTGCGCCGGCCCCTGCCCTGCCGCGAGCTTCCCTTCGACCGCGAGCACCCCTGGCTGCGTGCCCGGGGCGAAGCGACCGAGGTCCGGACGCGAGAGCGCCTGCGCCCCGTTCCAGGTGGCCATCGTCACCAGGTCCGCCGCCGGCACTCCCGGGAAGCGGTCGGCCAGCGCGCGCGCCTCGGCGAGCACGTCGAGCGACGCGTTCGAGGCGAGCGAGTCGGTCCCCAGCGCCGGCTCGATCCCGCGCTCGATCATGGCCAGGAGCGGCGGCAGGCGGCTCTCGATGTACAGGTTGGAGCGCGGGCAGAGGACCACCGGCGAGCCCTTCTCGGCGACGCGGTCGAGCTCCTCCGGTCGCGCATCGGCGAGGTGCACCAGCAGCACCCGCGGGTCGAGCGCCCCCAGCTGCTCGGCGAAGGCCACCGGCGAGAGGTGCGGCCAGGTCAGCTTGGCCGGATCGAGCCCGAGCCGCTGCTGGTACCACCCCATGAGCGGCCCTTCCCCGCTCTCGAGCGCGCTCCGCTCGGCCGGGTGCTCGGCCAGGTGCAGGCTCGTCACCAGCCCCTCGTTGCGCGCGTTCGCCAGCAGCTCGCGCACCGCATCGGGGTGCGTCGTGTACAGCGTGTGCGGCGCCGGCGCGTAGGCCAGATCGGTCGTCGGCCAGCTGGCGAAGCGCTCGGCCCGCTCGCTCCTGGCCCCCTCGATCCGCTTCATCACCTGCGCGCGATCGACGCCGAAGACCTCGTGGAAGATCCAGCCGCCGATCCCGTTGCGCGCCAGCGCTCCGACGGCCGAGAGCGCGTTGGTCACCTCGCCCACCGCCGCGGTGCCGTAGCGGGCCAGATCGCGCGCCGAGCGCTCGACCGCTTCGTCGACCTCGGACTCGTCGAGCTCGGGGCGCGTGGTCACCAGCCGTTCCACCCAGGGAACGAAGCCGGCGCCGCCCGGGACCTTCCCCCGCATGGCCGACAGCTCCACGTGGGTGTGCGCGTTGATCAGCCCGGGGAACACCACCCCGCGGATCCGCTCCACGTTCAGCTCGGCGTGACGCGGCAACACGTCGGTCGCCTTGCCCACCTCCACGATGGCGCCGGTCTGGCTGACCACCACGGCGCCATCGAGGAACGGAACGCCGTCCCCCGGGATGACGCCGTCGGCGTGGAAGAGGCGGGCTCGCATGGGGCTCACGACGGCTCGTTCAGCCAGTCGTAGCGGACGTTGCGACGCACGGCGCGGAAGCCGGCGCCGTGGATCCGCGCCTCGATGGCGCCGGCGTTGGTGCAGAACGTGGTGCCCGCGCTGGAGACCACGTTCTCCTCGAACATGACGCTCCCGTAGTCGTCCGCGCCGAAGCGCAGCGCCACCTGCCCGACGTCCGGCCCCTGGGTGACCCAGGACGCGCCCACGTGGGCCACGTTGTCGAGCATCAGCCGGGCGACCGCCTGCTGCCGCAGGTAGAACATCGTCCCGTGGTCGCCGGCCTCGATGCGCACGCCGCTCTCGTGCTGGAAGTCCCAGCAGAAGAAGGCGGTGAAGCCGCCGGTCTCGTCCTGCAGATCGCGCAGCTTCACCAGGTGCTGGATGCGGTCACGGGCGGTGTCGACCGTGCCGTACATCATGGTGCACGACGAGCGCAGCCCCATCTGGTGGGCGACGCGCATCACGCCGAGCCAGTCCTCGCTGGTGCACTTGGCCTTGGCGATCTTGCGGCGAACGCGGTCGACGAGGATCTCGGCGCCGCCGCCGGGGACGCTGTCGAGCCCCGCGGCGCGGAGCCGCTCGAGGACCGTCTTGGTCGAGAGCTTCTCCATCTGCGCGATGTGGAGGATCTCCTCGGGCGACAGAGCGTGCAGGCCGAGCCCGTACTCCTTCTTCATCCAGCGGAAGAGATCTTCGTACCACTCGATGGGCAGCTCCGGATTGAGCCCGCCCTGCAGCAGGATCTGCACGCCGCCGGCGTCGACCACCTCCTGCAGCTTCTGCCCGAGGACCTCGCGCGAGAGCACGTAGCCCTCGGGGTGCCCGACGGGGCGGTAGAAGGCGCAGAAGCGGCAGCTGGTGGTGCAGACGTTGGTGTAGTTGACGTTGCGGTCGACGATGTACGTCACCACATCGTGCGGGTGCTTGCGGTTGCGCACCGCGTCCGCCGCCAGCCCGAGGTCGAACAGCTCCGCCTCGGCGACGAGCCGCTCCCCTTCCGCCGCCGAGAGGCGCTCCCCATCGGCGGCGCGCCCGAGCAACGTGTCGAGCGACTGCCGCTGCGCCGGCTTGCTGCCGGAGGCGACGTCGTCGCGATCTTGATCGAAGAAGCGCACCTCCGCCTTGGGGAGCAGGCCGGCCTTGTGCGCCTCCTCGTAGAAGCGCGCCAGCGCCTGCGCCTCCTCGTCTCCCAGGTCGTAGCGGATGGTGTCGTGCACGTACGAGCGGTAGCTCGCCAGCAGCTCGTCGCGCCCGTTGGCCTTGGCCCACGCGTCGGAGATCTCGTCACGACGGGCCATGCCGTCGACCTTCGCCTTCTGGATGATGGCCTCCTGTGCGGCATCGAGCGCGCCGGGACGACCGAACCAGGCGGCGAAGACGAACGGCAGCCCGGTCCACTCGCGCCACGCCTCGGCGAGGTCCAGCGTGTACGCCGGCTTCCCCTCGATACGCAGCGCCGGATCGCCGATGACGACCGCGCCGGTGGTCCCGCCGATGGACGCGATGGCGTCCGCCGCCACGCGCCCGACATACTTCGGCTCCTTGCCGCCGAGGCGGTGACGGATCACCAGCCGCGCCAGCACCACGCTGGTGCGCGACGACAGATCGAGCGACACCTCGGTGAGCTCCTCGAGCGGCCGCTCGGAGACGATGACCACGCTGCGCACCTTGCCGCGCGCGCAGATCCCCATCCCGCGCACCAGGCGCAGGTCACCGATGGTCGCCGCCGCCGCCACCGGCATGAGCGCGAGGTCCGTCTCGTCCTCGGCGACCCGCCGCGCGACCTCGGCCGGCAACGCGGTGTCGAGCTCCACGTCCGGGTTCCCCGCCAGCGCGAGATAGAGCGGCTGGGCGTTGAGGTACTCGACGGCGGAGACGCGCAGCTTGGTGGAGACTCGTTCGCTCACGAGACGATCTCCTTCAAGATCGACAGGTGCTTCTCCGCCTTGCGGTCGCGCACCTTGAGGGCCGCCTCGGGCATGGCCGCCTTGTCGTACTCCTTGACCACCCGGTAGAGCGTGTCGCGCTCGATGGGGATGCGCCCCGCCTCGCGGATCAGGCGCACCAGGTCCTTCTCGGTGAGCCCCGACGGGCTGTTCGAGCCGGCCGCCTTGTAGATCGTCTCGTGGACAATTGTACCATCGAGATCGTCGGCGCCGAAGGCGAGGCCGATCTGCGCCACGTCCGGGCCGCTGGAGACCCAGTAGGCCTTCACGTGCTCGAAGTTGTCGAGCATCAGCCGCGAGACGGCGAGGGTGCGCAGGTCGTCGACCGCGGTGGGCGCCGGCAGGTTCTTCATGCCGTTGCCGTCCGGGTGGAAGGCCAGCGGGATGAACGCCTGGAGGATCCCGCGAGGCTCCGTGCCGCCGTTACTTGCAGCCGCCTTCGCCAGCGCGAGGCTCTCGTCCTGCAGGCCGCGCAGGCGCAGCAGGTGGTCGACCCGGTGCTCGAAGGTCTCGATGTGCCCGTAGAGCATCGTCGCGTTGGTCATCATGCCGAGGCGGTGCGCCACGCGATGGACCTCGAGGTAGTCGTCGCCGGTCGCCTTGTCGTGCGAGATGCGCGAGCGCACGTCCGGGTGGAAGATCTCCGCGCCGCCGCCCGGCAGGCTGTCGAGCCCCGCCTCGCGCAGCTCGAGCAGCACCTGCTCGTAGGTCTTGCCGTAGTGCCGGGCGAAGAAGTGGATCTCCACCGCGGTGAAGCACTTCAGGTGGATGTCCGCCTTGATGCGTTTGAAGCCCTTCAGCAGGTCCGTGTAATAGGAGAACGGCAGCCCCGGGTGCAGCCCGTTGACCACGTGGAGCTCGCTCGGCGGGTTGTCCATCCGCGTCTCGAGCTCGTGCCACGCCTCGTCGAGGGTCATCGTGTGCGAGCCGGGCATGTGCTCTTCCAGCTTGGCGAAGCTGCAGAAGAGGCACGACGCCATGCAGACGTTGGTGACCTCGAGGCGCATGTTGCGGTTGAAGTAGGTGCGATCGCCGTGCAGCCGCTCGCGCACCTCGTTGGCCAGCGCGCCCACCTTGAGCAGGTTGGGCTCGTGGAACAGCGTCATGCCGTCCTCGGCGGTGAGGCGCTCCCCGGCACGAACCTTCTTCTCGATCTCGGCAAAACTCGGTCGCGTGTCGGTCATGCGTCGGCTCCTGGTACTGCAGTGACGGAAGCGTTTTCGGCTGCGGGCGCGCCGGCGTAGGTGACGACCCGGCCGACGCGGGCGAGCAGACCTTCGAGCTCGCGCAGCTTGATGTCGGAGAAGGCCACGTTCCCCTGCCCCTTGATCTTGCGCGTCTCGCCGTCGGCGATGGGCAGGCCGCGCTTGTTGACGACCGCGCCGGACAGCTCGCTGGCACCGAAGCCGAGCGCCACCTGCGCCAGCTCGAGGCCGATCTCCACCCAGTCGACGGCGATGCGCGCCTTCGGGCCGGAGGTGATGCGGGCGATGGCCACGCGGCGGAGGAAGGTGACCCCGGCGGCTCCGCCTTCGGGATCGGCGTGGACGACGGTGACGAGCGACTCGTTGGGCGCCTGCAGGTGCACGTGCACCTCGGCCCCGACCTCGCGCGCGCGGATGGCGTCGGCGAGCGCGCCGAGCGGTAGCAGATCCGCCTTCTCGAGCAGCGGCACGGCGGCCTTCACCGCGACGAGGTCACCATTGGCGCGCGCCTCGTCCACCGGCCCGAGACCGGCGGCGAGGAGGGAGCGCTTCACGAGCATGCTGGTCATCCGGCCGTGTTTCCTTTCGCGGGCGTGCTGGCGCTGTCGCCGCCCTCGCCCGAACCCCAACGCTTCATCAGATCGGTCGCCACCCCGAGGTGGTCGCAGATGCGCGCGACCACGGTGTCGAGCACCTGCTCGATCGTCCGCGGCTGCGCATAGAAGGACGGCATCGCCGGCAACACGAGCGCCCCCGCCTTCGACACCGTCAGCATGTTCTCCAGGTGCACCACCGAGAGCGGCGTCTCACGCGGCACCAGGATGAGGGAGCGGCGCTCCTTGAGCATCACGTCGGCCGCGCGGGTCAGCAGCGTGTCGGCGATCCCGGGGCCGATATAGGCGACGCTGCTC
>JAMFST010000300.1 GCA_026225435.1 Labilithrix luteola | reverse complement strand
GCGCACGACCGCGAGCAGGCCGGAGAGCTGCGCATCCTGGCCGCGCGACACGTTGCGCAGCGCCCCGACCGAGCCGCCGTGCTCGGTCCAGGCACGACGGAGGACGGACAGGTCGAGGTGGAGCATCAGCACCTCGAAGGGCTCCGTCCCGAGCACCTCCCAGCGCAGCTCGTAGGGGTCGGCCGACTCGGTCAGAGAACATGCCCGCGGCCACCTCTCCGCCCCGCCAGTCGCTCTCGCCCAGCTCACGCTCGAAGACGAAGGCGCTGCCGCGGACCACCCAGACGATCTGCGGCTCGGCGACCGCGGGCACGACGATCGGCTCCTGCACGTGCGGGCGGCGATAGAGCTGCGCCACGAGACGGCGCCACGCCGGCCCTTCGCCCGCCACCAGCAGCTGCCCGTCGAGGTACCGCTCGAACGAGCTCGCGCTGGTGCGCGCCGGACGCGGCCGATGCGGAGAGCGTTCCTTCACCAGATGAACGCCCTCCGGACCGTCACTGGATGACCACGCTCATGCCGCCATCGGCCGTGACGATCGATCCGACGAGGAAGGCGCGGCCGTCGTCGCGGAAGGTGTCGAGCAGGTTGGTCACCACGTCGCCCGAGCCTACCGCGTTCACTCGGATGCCATGCTCGATTCCCTCGCGTCGGGGTCCTGCGCCACCAGCCTCGCGCCCCTTTGCTGGAGCAGCCGCGCGGGCTGTCGCGCGCTTGCCCTGTTTTTGGTGACCACGAGCGAGGGGCGCTCCCAAACGTAGGTATCGGCGCGCACACGGCAGCGTCGATCCCTCTTTCTCCTCAGGAGCCGCTCATGTCCCGTTCTCGCGTCGCCGCTGTCCTCTCCTTCGCCCTGGTCGGCACGGCCGCCTGCAGCTCACGCACTCTCGATGCCGGTGACCTCGACTCGCACTCCGAGGAGGACATCGGCAGCACCGCCTCCGACGTGCAGTATTCCGGAGGCTGCAGCGTCACCAGCTGCTCCAACCAGGCGCTCACGTGCACCGGTGGCGCGGCCGCCGTCAACCTCACCTGCTCGCCCCACCCGACAGTGCCCCTGGCGCCTGTCTTCAACGGCACCTGCATCCTCGCCGGCGAGTGCGCCGACGACGCGGGGACCCCGGTGTGCGCGACGAAGCCCCTGCCCATCGCCTCCGATCCCGACGCAGCCGGCATCACCGGCGGCGTCATCGGAGGGAGCGGTCTCGTCTCGCTGGAGCTCGACGCGAACACCGGAGCGGCGCCCAGCGAGACGCTCTCGGCGTTCTTCACCAGCGCCTTCACCTTCGACACCATCAAGACCTTCGGCTCGTGCGCCTACGCCAAGTACGTCGGCGCCGCCGCGGGCCAGTCGGGCAACATCGGCCCTGCGCCGAACCCCGGCGTCATCACCGTGACCAGCGGCGACGTCTCGGCCACCGCGCTGCCCGCGTGCGACGGGATCTACCAGGACGGTACGGCCAGCGGCGCCATCGCCGGCGGCTCCGCCCTGTCGATCGACTGGACCCGCCCCGCCGGCAATCCGTACACCTTCCCCGACGCCTACTCGGAGCTCACCGCGCCGCACGCGATCACGCTCACGGAGGCGTCCGTCTTCGGCACCACCGCGCCGGTGCTCGCGCGCACGGGGGACGTGCAGCTCACCTGGACCACCGACGGCACGCCGCTCGATCTGGAGCAGGTCGTCGTGGAGCTGGTGCAGGGGGAGAACAGCGTCACCTGCAGCTACCCGACGAGCGCCGGCGCCGGCACCATCCCCGCCGACGCGCTCCTCGAGCTCGCCCCCGGCGCCACCACGTACGGCGTCTACGCGCAGCATCAGTACGAGGATGACGGCGACAGCTGGGAGGTCACGCTCCGCGCCCGCGCGGCGGCCAACACCGCGAGCGGCCTGGCGAAGGGGCCGCTCACGCTGCAGTGACCTTGCTTTGCCGGCGCAAAAGCGGTGTCACCATCTCCGCGAGTGCCCTAAGACGGAGCCATGCGTTCCACGCTCGCGGTCGCTCTCGTTCTTCTGTCGGCCGCGGGCTGCGGCACCGCTCCTCCCCACGAACGGGCGGCGCCGGCCTCGGCGGCGGTTCCGGCAACGGCGGCTTCGGCTTCTGCACCGCCCTCGGCGTCGTCGCCTCCCCCCGTGGGCCCGCTGACCGCGATGCCGTACACCCCGTCGCTGGATGTCGCCAGCCTCGATCGCTCGGTCGATCCGTGCACCGACTTCTACCAGTTCAGCTGCGGTGGCTGGAAGGCGCGCAATCCCATCCCTTCCGATCAAGCCGCGTGGAGCGTGTACGCCAAGCTCACCGAGGACAACCGGCGCTTCCTCTGGGGCATCCTCGAGGACGACGCCAAGGCCTCCTCGCGCACGCCGGTCCAGCAGAAGGTCGGTGACTACTTCGCGGCGTGCATGAACACCGCCGCCATCGACGCGGCCGGTCTCGCCCCCATCGCGCCCGACCTCGAACGAGTCGCCGCCTTCAAGACGCGTCCCGAGCTCGCTGCTCTCCTCGCGCGCCTCCATCACGAGACGCCGGGCACCTTCTTCTTCGGCTCCGGCACCGATCAAGACGCGGCCGATGCGTCGCGCATCATCGTCGCGCTCGACGCCGCCGGGTTGGGTCTCCCCGACCGCGACTACTACGTGAAGGCCGACGCGAAGAGCGTCGAGATCCGCGCCCAGTACGTGGCCTTCGTCGCCCGGCTGCTGCAGCTCGCGGACGAGCCGGTGGCGCAGGCGGAGGCCGACGCCCGCACCGTCCTCGCGCTCGAGACGCGGCTGGCGGCAGCGTCCCTCACCCGCGTGCAGCGGCGCGATCCGCACGCGACCTACCACATGAAGACGCTCGCCGAGCTCGGCGCGCTCGTCCCCACCGTCGACTGGCCGCGCTACCTCGAGGCGCAGGGCTCGGCGCCGGTGTCGCGGTTGAACGTCAGCCAGCCGACCTTCTTCAAGGAGGTGCAGGCCCTGCTGAGCACCGCGCCTCTCGAGGAGCTGCGGGCCTACCTGCGCTTCCACGTGCTGGCCGGAAGCGCGGTGCACCTGGCGCAGCCTTTCGCGCAGGCGAGCTTCGATTTCTACCAGCACACCCTGCGCGGAGTGCCGGCGATGCCGCCGCGGTGGAAGACGTGCACGCGCGCCGTCGACAGGAGCCTCGGCGAAGCGCTCGGGCAGGAGTTCGTCCGCCGGACGTTCGGCCCCGACACCAAGGCGCGGACGCAGCAGATGACCGAGCAGATCGAGCGCGCGATGCAGCGCGAGATCGACGCGCTCGACTGGATGAGCCCCGCCAGCAAGGCCGAGGCGCTGCGCAAGCTGCACGCCATCCGCAACAAGATCGGGTACCCCGACGCGTGGCGCGACTACTCGGCCTTGCAGGTCGACGCGAACGACTACTACAGCGACGTGCGACGTGCGGTCATGTTCGAGGACGCGCGCCAGTGGCACAAGCTGGGCAAACCCGTCGACCTCAACGAGTGGGGCATGACGCCGCCGACGGTGAACGCGTACTTCAACCCGCAGATGAACGACATCAACTTCCCCGCCGGTGTCCTGCAGCCGCCGCTCTACGACGCGAAGATCGACGACGCGCCCAACTACGGCAACACCGGCGGCACCATCGGGCACGAGCTCACCCACGCCTTCGACGACGAGGGGCGGCAGTTCGACTGGAAGGGCAACCTCAAGGACTGGTGGACCAAGCCCGACGCCAAGGGGTTCGAGGACCGGATCAACTGCGTGCGCGACCAGTACGCCGGCTACGTGATCGTCGACGACATCCACATCAACTCCAAGCTCACCAGCGGCGAGGACGTCGCCGACCTCGGCGGCACCCTGCTGGCCTACCTCGCGTGGAAGGAGCAGACGGCGAAGATGCAGCTCGGCGAGGTCGAAGGTTTCACCCCCGACCAGCGCTTCTTCGTCGGGATGGCCCAGTGGGCGTGCGAGAACGAGCGACCGGAGAACCTGCGGGTCAGCGCCGTCACCAACCCGCACTCGCCCGGCTTCGCGCGCATCAATGGCGTGGTGTCGAACCTGCCGCAGTTCGCCGAGGCTTTCGCCTGCAAACCGGGGCAGCCGATGGTGCACGCCCCGGTGTGCAAGGTCTGGTAGCGCCCGGGTGCGCTATCGCTAGAGCGCGAACGTGCCGCGCTTGACGAAGCGGCCGTCGCCTTTCTTCCCCTTGTACACGCCGTTCTCGATGACGACGCGGCCATGGGACAGCACGTGGGTCGGCGCACCGACGACCTCCTGCCCTTCGTAAGGCGTGTAATCTACACGCATGTGGAGCGTCTTGTCCGACAGGACGTGGCGCTTCTCCGGGTCCCACACCAGCAGATCCGCGTCGGCGCCGATGGCGATGGTCCCCTTGTTCGGGTAGAGGCCGAAGATCTTCGCCGGCGCGGTGCTGGTGATCTCGACGAAGCGGTTCATCGAGATGCGACCGGTGCGCACGCCCCCGTCCCACAGCAGGTAGAGCCGCGTCTCCACGCCGGGCATGCCGTTGGGCACCTTGGCGAAGTTGCCGCGACCGAGCTCCTTCTGCCCCTTCATGCAGAACGGACAGTGGTCGGTGGAGACCACCTGCAGATCGTGCGTCCGCAGCCCGCGCCACAGGTCTTCCTGCATGGACTTGGGGCGCAGCGGCGGCGTGGCGATGTACTTCGCCCCCTCGAACTCGCCCCACGGCCCTTCGGTGCGCGCCAGGTCCGAGTCGTCGAGGAAGAGATACTGCGGACAGGTCTCGGCGTAGACCGGCAGGCCGCGGTCGCGTGCCTCGACCACCTGCGTGAGCGCGCGCTCGGCCGACAGGTGCACCATGTACACCGGCGCGCCGGCCATCTCGGCGAGGCAGATGGCGCGGTGCGTCCCCTCCGCCTCCATGATCTGCGGCCGGGTGATGCTGTGGAACTTGGGCGCGGTGTTCCCCTTGGCGATCGCCTGGGCGACCAGCACGTCGATGGGCAGGCCGTTCTCCGCGTGCATGCAGATGAGCGCCCCGAGCTCGCCGGCGCGCTGCATCCCGCGGAAGATCTGCCCGTCGTCGACGAGGAGGACGCCGGGATAGGCCATGAACATCTTGAACGAGGTGACCCCCTCCTTGACGATGTCGCCCATCTCCTCGGCGATCGTCTCGTTCACGTCGGTCATGATCAGGTGGAAGGCGTAGTCGATGGCCGCCTGCCCCTCCGCCTTTTGATGCCACGCGTCGAGCCCCTGCTTGAGCGCCTGCCCCTTCGACTGGATGGCGAAATCGACGATCGACGTCGTGCCGCCGTAAGCCGCGGCGAGGGTGCCGGTCTCGAAGTCGTCGCTCGCCGTGGTCCCTCCGAACGGCATCTCCATGTGCGTGTGCGCGTCGATCCCGCCGGGAAGGATGTATTTTCCCCGCGCATCGATGACCACGTCGTCCGCCGCGCCCGCTCCGAACGTGCCCGGCTGGTAGATCGCGACGATCTTCCCCCCCTCGATGGCGACGTCCGCCGCATAGGTGTCGACCGCCGTGACCACCGTCCCGCCCTCGATTCTCGTTCTCGCCATGGCCGTTAGATTCGCTAATCCCGCTTGACCCTGCAATGGGCTGATGCGATGCACACTTTTTGGTCAATGGGCCGTGCGCAGGCCCTTCAACCCCAGGTGCTGAGGACGAAAATGGCCCGCAACGTCACCGTAGGTTTGATCCAGACGTCCACCCCCTTCGACCCGTCCTGGGACGTGAAGAAGATCCAGCAGGCGGGGCTCGAAAAGCACATCCCCCTCATCGAGGAGGCCGGCAAGAAGGGCGTCCAGATCCTCGGCCTGCAGGAGATCTTCAACGGCCCGTACTTCTGTCCGAGCCAGGATCCCAAGTGGTACGACGCCGCCGAGGCGGTGCCCGGGCCGACCACGGAGTTGATGCAGGCCTACGCCAGGAAGTACCAGATGGCGATGGTCGTGCCGGTGTACGAGCGTGAGGCGGCGGGCGTCTATTACAACACCGCTGCCGTCCTCGACGCCGACGGGACGTACCTCGGGAAGTACCGGAAGAACCACATCCCGCACACCAACGGCTTCTGGGAGAAGTTCTTCTTCAAGCCGGGCAACCTCGGGTACCCGACCTTCCAGACGCGCTACGCCAAGATCGGCGTGTACATCTGTTACGACCGCCACTTCCCCGAAGGCGCGCGCCTGCTCGGCCTGAACGGCGCGGAGATCGTCTTCAACCCGTCGGCCACCGTCGCCGGGCTCTCGCAGTACCTGTGGAAGCTGGAGCAGCCGGCACACGCGGTCGCCAACGGGTACTTCGTCGCCGCGTCCAACCGCGTCGGCACCGAGGCCCCGTGGAACATCGGCAAGTTCTACGGAACGAGCTACCTCGTCGATCCGCGCGGCAACTTCGTCGCCACGGGCAGCGAGGACAAGGACGAGCTGGTCGTCGGCGTCGCCGACCTCGAGCTGATCGAGGAGACGCGCCGCACCTGGCAATTTTACCGTGACCGTCGCCCCGAGACCTACGGCGACATGGTGGAGCAGCTTCCGTGAGCAACGACAGCAAGAAGGCCCTGCCGACCTCCGCCGAGGTCCGCGCCAAGCACAAGAAGTTCCTCTTCGCCTCGGTCGCCAACTACTACGAGGAGTCGGTCGTCCTCGAGAGCGGCAAGGGCTCGCGCCTCAAGGATCTCGACGGCAAGACGTACCTCGACTTCTTCGGCGGCATCCTCACGGTCAGCCTCGGCCAGGCCAACGAGCGAGTGAACGCGGCGCTGCACGCGCAGATCGATCGTCTCGGTCACGTGAGCACGCTGTACCCGACGCTCCCGATCGTGGAGCTGGCGGAGAAGCTGGTCGCCACCGCCCCCGGGAAGCTGGAGAAGGCCTTCTTCACCGCCAGCGGCACCGAGGCGGACGAGACGGCGGTGGCCCTCGCCCAGATGTACACCGGGCGGCAGGAGATCATCGCGCTGCGGCACGGCTACTCCGGTCGCTCGCTGCTCGCGCAGTCGCTCACCGCGCACGCGCGCTACCGCAACACGACGACGCAGATCGCGGCCATCAAGCACGCGCACGCGCCCTACTGCTACCGCTGCCCCTTCGACGCGACGCCGGATCACTGCGGCATGAAGTGCGCGACGGACATCGAGGAGCTGATCCAGACCACCACCACCGGCGAGATCGCCGGCTTCCTCGCCGAGCCGATCCAGGGCGTGGGCGGCTTCATCGACGCGCCCGACGGCTACTTCAAGACCGCGGTCGACATCGTGCGCAAGTACGGCGGCGTCTTCATCTGTGACGAGGTGCAGACCGGCTTCGGGCGCACCGGCGGCAAGATGTGGGGCATCCAGCACCACGAGGGCGTGGACCCGGACATCATGACGATGGCCAAGGGGATCGCCAACGGCCTGCCGCTCAGCGCGACGCTGGCGACGACGCCCATCGCCGACTCCTGGAAGGGGGGAAACATCTCCACCTTCGGCGGCAACCCGATCAGCGCGACGGCCGGCATCGCCGTCCTCGACGCGATCGCCGAGGAGAACCTCATCGAGAACTGCGCGAAGATGGGGAAGCTGCTGCGCGATGGGCTCGACGCGCTCCAGAAGAAGTTCCCCAAGACGATCGGCGACGTCCGCGGCAAGGGGCTCATGCAGGGGCTCGAGCTGGTTCGCGACGAGACCATCAAGGACCGCACGCCGGCTCCGGAGGCCGCCAACCGCCTCTTCGAGGAGACCAAGAAGCAGGGTCTGCTCATCGGCAAGGGCGGTCTGTACAACAACGTCATCCGCGTCGCCCCGGCGCTGAACTCGACGAAGAGCGAGATCGAGGAAGGCCTCGGCGCTCTCGATCGCGCCTTTTCCGCCTTCGCAACCTGACCATGTCCCCCCCCACGACGCTCCGACGGCAGCTCCCGGAGGAGCGCCTCGAGACGCGGCTTCTCGACAAGAAGCCGCTGCTCACGCTCGCCGAGGCGCGCACCGAGGCGGACCGCTGCCTCTACTGCGCGGACGCGCCTTGCATCCAGGCGTGTCCGACGTCGATCGACGTGCCGACCTTCATCAAGAAGATCGCCACGGGGAACGTGCGTGGCAGCGCGCAGACCATCCTCGAGCAGAACCTGCTCGGGTACTCCTGCGCGCGCGTCTGCCCCGTGGAGGTGCTGTGCGAGGGGTCGTGCGTGTACACGGCCTGGCAGAAGAAGCCGATCGCCATCGGGCGGCTGCAACGCTTCGCCACCGAGCTGGCCACCGCCGAGGTCGAGGCGGGGGCCGCGCCCATCTTCCCCGCGCCGAGGTCTTCGTCGGGGAAGAAGGTCGCCATCATCGGCGCCGGGCCGGCCTCGCTGGCGTGCGCCGGGACGCTGGCCATGGCCGGGCACAAGGCGGTCGTCTTCGAGGCGCGCGCGGTCACCGGTGGACTCAACACGACGGGGATCGCGCCGTACAAGATGCACGCGGACGACGCGATCGACGAGGCGGAGTGGGTCCGCTCGCTCGGGGACGTGGAGATCCGCACCGGACAGCCCGTGACCAGCGTCGCCGATCTCCTGGTGGAGTTCGACGCGCTCTTCGTCGGCGTGGG
>JAMFST010000299.1 GCA_026225435.1 Labilithrix luteola | reverse complement strand
GCGATGACGCGATCCATGGCCGCGTCACCTCCGCGATCACGGACGAAGGCGAGGCGCGACGTGAGCACGGTGCCTTTCACCGAGCCACGCGGGCGCTCCCCGTGCGCGCGAGACGTCAGTGCCATCCATTTTCGAATATCGGATCGCGGCGGCCCGGTCGACGAAATCGAGGAAACAAGCGGTTCAGGTGCCGACTCTATCCACCGCCGCACAGCACCACACAGCGTTCGTAGCGAGCGCGGCCACGCCGGACGGCAACGCCGCCACGAGCGAGCGCACCGCCGGGCGGAAAGGCAACGCCACCGTTGGCCGGCTCGTCCGCTCGAGTCCTGCAAATGTCCAGGAAGTCGCGCTGGCGCACATCGTGCTGAGTGCCTCGTCGAACCTCGAGCAAAGGATCTCTCAAATGCGGACGCAGCTTCTCCTGTCGTTGACGTGTGTTCTCGGTGCGGTCGCGTGCGGTAGCTCCAGCACCAACCAGCAGGCGGCGAACGACCCCTCCACGGTGCAGTCCACCACGACGACGGGCGCAGCCGTGAACGCGCCTATCGTCACCGCGGACAGCGACACGAACGAGTCCAACCTGGCGGTTCACAGCAACCCGCCGGCGATGAACAACGGCGTCGTCTCCAACGTGGGCGCGAACCAGAACTTCTCCGGTTCCACCCCGCAGGTCGCGACCGGGAATGGCAGCGCGCAGCTCGGCGCGACGCCCATCGTCCCGTCCAGCGCGCCGGGCATGACGGGCAGCGACACCGCCCCCGCCGCCAGCGCCAGCGGTCACGCCGCGCTCACCCCGATGAACCAGGGGAACAGCAAGTCGGAGACGCAGATCACCGCCGACATCCGCAAGACCGTGATGGCCGACAAGTCGCTCTCCTTCACCGCCAAGAACGTGAAGATCATCACCCAGGGCACCAAGGTGACGCTGCGCGGCGCAGTGAAGAGCGACGCCGAGAAGTCGAGCATCGAGAACGAGGCGCGCAACACCGCCGGCGTCACCGACGTCGACGATCAGATCATCGTCAAGCCGTGATTTTCGCGCGCCAGCGCTGGTGCGCCGGTGCCGCCCACCTCTTCAACGAAAAGAGAATCGTCATGAAAAAAGCAGTCATGTGCATCGTGCAGACGCAGATCCAGGCCGAGGCGATCGTCGTGTCCCTCCAGGACGCCGGCTTCTCCAACGGCGACATCGCCGTCCTGTTCCCCAACAAGGCCGGGACCAAGGACTTTGCCCACGAGCACAACACCAAGGCGCCGGAAGGCGCGGTCGCAGGCGTCGGCGCCGGCGGCGCCATCGGCGGCACGCTCGGGCTCCTCGCGGGCATCGGCGCGCTCGCCATCCCGGGCTTCGGTCCGTTCATCGCGGCTGGCCCGATCCTCGCGGCGCTCAGCGGCGCGGCGGCCGGTGCGACCGTCGGCGGCGTGGCCGGTGCGCTCGTCGGTCTCGGCATCCCCGAGATCGAGGCAAAGCGCTACGAGGGGAAGATCAAGGGCGGCAACCTGCTGATCTCGGTCCACGTCGAGACGAGCCAGGAGGCGAAGCGCGCCGAGGACATCTTCAAGGCGGCGAAGGCCGACGACATCTGCTCGGCCGGCGAGGCCACCGTGCCGAACGGCGACCGCGTCAGCACCGCGAACCTCTGAGAGACGCGGCTTCGCGGCACCGAGCCTCTCCCGTCGAAAGACGCGGAGGGGCTTTCGTGCGTCTGGAGCTCGGAGCGTGGAAACGAGAACGGCCGGGAGAGGCGGTAGTGCCTGCTCCCGGCCGTGGTCAGCTACGACGGCTCGCCGTCTTCGTTCAGCTGACGGCGTCGACTTCCACTTCCAGCTCCTGGCGGTAGCGATCGAAGCAGCGCGCCCCGGCGACGAGACGCGGCCACCAGCGGCGCGATGACCTCGCGGTTCCACGACGCCGAGTGCTTCTTGTCGAGCGTGGCGTGGAGCGCGAAGTAGCGCCGCGCCGAGCCTTCGAGCTCGATGCGCTTGAGCGCCTCGTTGACCAGGGCAGCGCGATCGGGCGCGGTGAGCTCGACGACGCCGAGCGCTCCGACGGCGTGCCACACCCAGCGTCGATCCGACGCCAGCGCCGCCATCGCGATGCGGCCGCTACGGCCTCACGATCGCTCACTCCGACTCGATCGCCTTGTGAACGCAATACGGCGCAGCCGGGCCCGCGCTCGAGAGTCGCCGTGGCCAGCTACGTGCAATGCGGAGCCGCCACTCACGCATGAAAGCCAACAAGCCGAAGACCGCCGAGAACAATGACCTCGACCGCAAGGTCGACACCGCCAAGACCGCCTCACTCGAGGCATTTCGCGAGCGCGAGGAGGGCACGACCCTCACGAGTGACCACGGGATCCCCATCCCCAACACCGACGACTCGCTGCACGCCGGCCTCCGTGGCCCGACGTTGCTGGAGGACTTCCACCTCCGCGAGAAGATCATGCGCTTCGACCACGAGCGCATCCCCGAGCGCGTGGTCCACGCGCGCGGCGCCGGCTTCCACGGCATCTTCGAGCTGACCGATCCGCTGACCGACCTCACCGTCGCCAGGGTGCTCACCGACGCGTCGAAGCCGACGCCTGTGTTCGTCCGCTTCTCCACCGTCGGCGGCTCGCGCGGCTCGGCCGATCTCGCTCGCGACGTGCGTGGCTTCGCGGTGAAGTTCTACACCGACGAGGGGAACTGGGATCTCGTCGGCAACAACATCCCCGTCTTCTTCATCCAGGACGGCATCAAGTTTCCTGATCTCATTCACGCGGTGAAGCCGGAGCCGCAGAACGAGATCCCCCAGGCTGCGACCGCCCACGACACCTTCTGGGACTTCATCTCGCTCGTCCCCGAGGCGGCGCACATGGTCATGTGGATCATGAGCGACCGTTCGCTCCCGCGCAGCCTGCGCACGATGGAAGGCTTCGGCGTCCACTCGTTCCGCCTGGTCGACGCCCGCGGCAAGACGAACCTGGTCAAGTTCCACTGGAAGCCCGCCGCTGGCGTCCACTCGGTGG
>JAMFST010000024.1 GCA_026225435.1 Labilithrix luteola | reverse complement strand
CGACACCGGTGGCGAGACCGCCGCCGCCGAAGGGGAGGAGGGTGACCTCGGGGATGCCGCCGAGCGCGGCGACGACCTCGAAGCCGAGGCTCGCGCCGTTGCCGGCGACGACGTCGACGTCGTCGTACGGAGAGACGAAGTGGCTGCGTTCCGGCTGCGCGTCGGCGAGCGCCTTGGCCAGCTGCTCGGCGTCGTCGTAGTGCGGGGAAGGGGCGATCACGAGCTCGGCTCCGTAGCGGGAGATCTTCTCACGCTTGACCGCGGGGGTGGCATCGGGGACCACGATACGCGCATGGCGGCCGAGGACACGCGCCGCGTAGGCGACGCCGGCGCCGTGGTTGCCGGCGCTGGCGGCGATGGCGGTGACGCCTTCAGGGAGCGACGCGAGCGCCACGAGCGCGCCGCGCACCTTGAAGCTGCCGGTGACCTGCAGCGACTCGATCGCCAGCCACACGCGCGTCGCCCCCGAAGGGTCCGCTCGTCGATCGAGCTCCGTCGCCCGCACCACCGCCGCCTTGCGCAGACGCGCTTCGGGAAAACGCGCCGCGAGATCGCGCACCGCCTCCAGCGCTTCCGCCGACGGAAGGAGGTGATCCGACGAGCTTTGCAGCGGGGCGGAGACGATACGCATGTACAAGGCCGGAACTGTTTATCACCTAATGGGTATTCGTCGCCAAATCACGAATTCGCGAAGATCATTCACGAGCTCGCGACGTTGTGCTCGGGCCTTTGCCTACTTGGCGGCGGCGAGCCACAAGAGGGGGCGCCGGTAGGTGCTGACCATACGCTCTCCCGGGACTTCGTGTCCCATACCCTTGGCAATACGTAATTTCACCGGGACCTTCGCCTTCTTCAGAATATCGGCCACGCGCTTGGTGTTCGCGGCGACGCCGTCGCTCTCTCCGGTGAGGAGAAACACGCGGCGATAGAGGCGATGGTTCTTGGTGAGCTCACTCTCCGTGTCGCCGAACCAGTACTGATCGTTGGCGGCGAGAATGAGCCAGCGGCCCCATGTGCCGGGGTCGTGCAAGCCCAGCTGCATGGCGACGAACGCCCCTTCGCTGAAGCCGATGAGGATGTTGTTCGTCCGCGCGACCCTGCCTTTGTACTTCTTGCGCAGCTCGGTGAGGACCGCGTCGGTGATCTCCTTCCCCGCGACCGGGTTGTTGTTCCAGGAGCGCGCGCCGTTGCCGCGATCGTCCGGACCCTGCGGGCAGACCACCCAGCCGAACTCGGTCGCCACCCGCGCCCACTTGCGGCAGTCCTCGAACGGGTTGTTCCCGCGGCCGTGGAGGTACATCAGGACCGGCTTCGGCCCCTTGCCGTGCGCGCGGTAATAGAAGGCGTCGGGGTGGCCGGGGATCTTCAGGTGCAGCGGATCGGGGCTGGCGCCATTTCCTGCGGCGGCCGCCTGGGCTGCCGGCGCGATGAGCACCACGGCAACCGCCAGGGCCAGCGAGAGCAGCGAAATCGCCAGGTTTTTCCGCTTCAGCCACTCCACGTTGCGGCGGAGGATAGCTACGTAGCGGCGCTGTGCAACTCGGCGCCCAGATCCAGGCCCAGCGCGCGGGCCTCGGCGTCGGAGGTGGGCCAGGGGATGATGCGCTCTCCGCTGCGGAAGTGCGTGCCGTCCGGGTGGGCGACGAAGGCGCGCAGGCGCAGGCGCGGGCCGTCGGGCGACTCGGCGCGATCGGCGAAGGCGGCGAGCGGGGTCTTGCAGTCCCCCTCGAGCGCCACCATCACGCCGCGCTCGGCGGCGACGCAGAGGGAGGTCTCGACGTCGATGAGCGGCTGGAGGAGAGCGGCGATCCGCTCGTCGCCCGCGCGCGACTCGATCCCGAGCGCCCCCTGTCCGACGGCGGGCAGTGACACCTCGGGCGAGAGCACGGCGGTCGCCCGCCCTTCGAGCCCCAGACGAACCAGGCCGGCGCGCGCCAGGACGATGGCGTCGCACTCCCCGGCGTCGACCTTGCGCAGCCGCGTGTCTACGTTTCCGCGCATGGGGACGATGGTGAGGTCCGGACGCTGCGCCTTGAGCGCGACGGCCCGGCGGAGGCTGCTGGTGCCGACCGTGGCGCCGCTGGGGAGGGAGGCGAGATCGCCGTGACGCGGAGCCACGAGCACGTCGCGCGGATCCTCGCGCCGGGGCACGCAGACGAGCGCCAGCCCATCGGGGAGCTCGCCGGGAACGTCCTTGATGGAGTGCACCGCGATGTCCGCCTCGCCGGCGAGCAGCTTCTCCTCGATCTCCTTGACGAAGAGCCCCTTGCCGCCGACCTCGGAGAGCGGCCGATCCTGGATGCGGTCGCCGCTGGTGACGACCTGGAGCTCGATGGCTTCGACCGGGGCGCTCTCGGCGTGGGCAGCCACCAGGCGGGCGACGAAGGCGCGGCACTGCGCGAGGGCGAGGGGGCTCTTGCGCGTGGCGTAGACGACACGTGACGACGACGAGGACATGAGCCGGAGCTTTCAGTGGGTGAGCCGCGAGCCGATCGACGCGTGCTCGTCCGCGTCGTCGGTCTCCTCGGCAGCGGACGATGACGGTACAGAGGCGGACCCGGGCAGAGACGGCGCCAGGTTGTCCTCACGGGGCTCCGGCAGGTCGAAGAGGTAGCGCAGCGACGCCACCAGCTCGTCGGAGCGATCTTCTCCGTCCGCCACGCTCTGCTTGATGCGCGTGGTCGGCGCGTGGAGCAGCTTGTTGGTCGCGCTGTCGATCATCTGCGCCAGCGCGGCCTTGTCCCCCTCGCCGAGGTGGCGCAGGCGGCTGCCGAGGGTGCGTTCGAGCTCGCTGGTCAGCACCGCCCGCGTGCGCGCCCGCAGCGCCACGATCGTCGGCTGCGCCTGCAGCGCGCGCGACCAGCGGCGGAACTCGAGCATCTCCTCGTCGACGATCGCCTCGGCCTTGGCCACCTCGCCGGTGCGCGACTTCATCCCTTCGGCCACGTGCCGCTCGAGATCGTCCACGTTGTACACGTAGACGTTGTCGATCTTGTGCACGTCGGGGTCGACGTTGCGCGGCACGGCGATGTCGACGAAGAAGAGCGTGCGCCCCTTGCGCGCCTTCATCGCCCGCTTGACCATGTCGCGGGTCACGACGAAGTTGCGGCTGCCGGTGCTGGTGACCACCACGTCGGCCAGCATCAGCTCCTGCTCGAGCGCGTCGAGCGGCGCGGCCCCTCCGCCGAAGGTCGTGGCGAGGGCGACCGCCTTCTCGAAGCTGCGGTTGCAGACGCGCATCGAGCGCGCGCTCTTGCCCAGGCTCTTGGCGGCGGCTTCGGCCATCTCGCCGGCGCCCACGAGCAGCACGCTGTGATCGGTGAGGTCGCCGAAGATCGCCCGCGCCAGCTCCACGGCGACGCTGCTGATGCTGACGGTGCCGACGCCGAGCGAGGTCTCGGTGCGCACCCGCTTGGCGACGGTGAAGGCGCGCCCGAGGCAGCGACCGAGCATGCCGCCGAGCGATCCGCGCTTGCTCGCCAGGTCGTAGGCGTCCTTCACCTGGCCGAGG
>JAMFST010000298.1 GCA_026225435.1 Labilithrix luteola | reverse complement strand
GCCGACCTCCGAGATCATCGAGGAGGCGCGTGCCGGCCGGATGTTCATCCTGGTCGATGACGAGGACCGCGAGAACGAGGGCGACCTCGTGATCCCGGCGCAATTCGCAACCACCGAGGCGGTGAACTTCATGGCCCGCCACGCGCGCGGCCTGATCTGCCTCGCCATGACCTCGGCCCGCGTCCAGCAGCTCGGCGTCTCGCTGATGAGCGCGCATAACCGCTCCCGCCATGCCTCCGCCTTCACGGTGTCGATCGAGGCACGGCACGGCATTTCCACCGGCATCTCGGCCGCGGACCGCGCCCGCACCATCGCGGTCGCGATCAATTCCGAGAATCCGCGCGAGGAGATCGCGACCCCCGGCCATATCTTTCCGCTCGCGGCGCGTGACGGCGGCTCCCTGGTCCGCGCCGGGCATACGGAAGCGGCGGTCGATGTCTCGCGCCTCGCGGGGCTCAACGCCTCGGGCGTCATCTGCGAGGTCATGAACGACGACGGCACCATGGCGCGGCTGCCCGAACTGGTGGCCTTCGCCCAGCGCCACAACCTCAAGCTCGGCACCATCGCCGATCTCATCCAGTATCGACGCCGCACCGAAAAGCTCGTGTTTCGCTCCTTCGAGACCTGGACCGGCGATCTCGAGGGTGGCGACTGGGCGGTGAAGATCTTCGAGGACCGGCTGACCCAGACAGAACATATCGCCCTGGTGAAGGGCGATCTCAGCGCCCCCGGTCCCAGCCTCGTCCGCGTCCACAGCGTCGATCCGGTAACGGATCTGCTCGGCTCCGGCCGCCAGGCACTCGCCGCCTCCAGCCGCATCATCGCGGAAGCCGGGCGCGGCGTGATCGTGCTGCTGCGCGACACTCAGCAGGGCGCCGTCGCCCGCAAGCTCGACGTCAAGGAAGCTGCCCGCACCGAGGATCACGTGCTGCGCCAATACGGCATCGGCGCGCAGATCCTCATCGATCTCGGCGTTAAGGATATGATTCTCTTGACCAACCATCCGCGCAGCCTGATTGCGCTCGAAGGCTTCGGCCTCAATATCATCGACCAGCTGCCCTTTGCGGAGCAGTCGGACGACGCGGCCGACCTCGGCGCGGAGACCGGGCTATGAGCACCGCGGACGCCAAGCTCGGCGAGGTTCCGGAACTCGAGGGGGCACCGCCTTCGGTGCTCATCATCACCGCGCCCTATTACCGCGAGGTGGTGGACGGCATGACCGCGGGCGCGCGGGCGGTGCTCGACCAGGTCGAGGCCGATCATGAGACGGTGGAGGTCGCCGGCGCCTATGAGCTCGCCCAGGCGCTGTGCATCGCCGCCGCGACCGACCGGCCCTTCGACGGCTTCGTGCTGATCGGCTGCGTCGTGAAGGGCGAGACCGACCATTACGACTTCATCTGCCGCTCCTCCATGGACGGCATCATGAAGGCGGCGCTCGATCATAAGCTCTGCGTCGGCACCGCGCTGCTGACGGTCGATCATATCGACCAGGCCCGTGCACGGTCCGGTGCCGAGCACAACAAGGGGGCGGAAGCCGCGATCGCCATGCTCAAGCAGATCGCGCTGCTCCGCCATCTGGGACGGATCTAATGAGCGACCAGCCGACCGGCGCGAAACCGCCCAAAGCACCTAAATCGCAGGCGCGGCCCCGCACGGGAGCGCGCGTCGCGGCGGTGCAGGCACTGTTCCAGAGCGAGCAGGCCGAGGAAAATCCGGAGACGGTGATCGAGCAGTTCACCCGTCACCGTCTCGGGCATGTGGCCGGCGCCGGTGGCTTCGAGGAAGGCCGTGTGGAAGATGCGCATGTGCCCCTGTTCGGGTCCATCGTGCGCCTCGCGGTGCGCGAGCAGGAACGGATCGACCCGCTGATCGCCGAAAGCCTGCCCGCCGACTGGCCTTTCGAGCGGCTGGACCCCGTGCTCCGCGCCCTGCTGCGGGCGGCGGTCGCGGAACTCTCGATGCCGGGGGGGCCGCCCGCCCGCGTCGTCATCAACGAATATCTCGATGTCGCGCACGGCTTCTTCCATGGCGATGAAACGCGCCTGGT
>JAMFST010000297.1 GCA_026225435.1 Labilithrix luteola | reverse complement strand
GCAGCGACATCCAGCCGACCAGCGTGAGCACCGCGCCGAGCAGCAGGTACAGCTCGAGAGGCACGGAAAACTCGGCGATCCGCTGGATGCGCGCCACCAGCCGGGACAGCCCGAAGACCACCCCGGCCACCACGAGCACCACCGCCAGCGAGCGCAGGGGGGTGAGCACCAGGGGACGGGACCGGTCTCGCACGGCCGGGCAGCATAGAGCGGATTTCGTTGGGCTCGAGCCCGACGAAGGAGCGACCCCACCTGGCCAAGCAGCGCAGCAGGGCTCGCCCCATGCTGGATAACCTGGCCCTCCCGTAGTATTCGGCGGCCCGATGCTTCGAACGCTGCGCTCGCCGATGATTGCGCTCGCCGCCCTGGCGTTCGGCTCTGCTATTTCCGGCTGCAAGAGCTGCAACGACCACGCGCTCGAGGTCCAGCCGGCCGACGCCGGCTCGAGCGCGCTCACGCCCGAGCAGTCGGCCAAGATCCTGGTGCGCATCGACGACCAGACGATCACCCTGGGCGACTTCGCCGCCGCGCTCGAGCACATGGATCCGCTCGATCGCCTCCGTTACCAGTCGCCCGCCCGCCGCCGCGAGCTGCTCAACGACATGATCAACCTGCGCCTCCTGGCGAAGGAAGCGCACGACAAGGGCTACGACCAGGATCCACAGGAGCAAGAAGCGGAGCGCCAGGTGCTGCGCAACGCCATGATCGCCGAGGCGCGCAAGGGCGGTCAGACCCCCGATCAGGTGCCCGCGGCCGACGTGCACGCCTTCTTCGATGCCCACCGTGCAGACTACAAGGATCCTGAGCGCCGCCGCGCCTCCGCCATCGTCCTCGGGGACATGGCGACCGCCAAGCAGGTGCTCGAGCAGGCGAAGAAGGGCGGCACCTCGCCGACCGCCTTCGGCGAGCTGGTGCGGGCCAAGTCGATCGATCCCGACGCGAAGGGGAACCTGCCGGTCGATCTCGTGGGCGACCTCGGCATGATCAGCCCGCCGGGCGATCCGCGCGGCGAGAACCCGAAGATCAAGCCGGAGATGCGCGCCGCCCTCTTCCAGATCCCGGAGATCGGCCAGATCTACCCGCAGGTCGTCGTCTCGGCCGGTAACTTCTACATCCTCAAGCTGACGCAGAAGACCGATCCGCGCGAGCGCAGCTTCGCCGAGGCGGAGCGGACCATCCGCGCCAAGCTCTCGGAGGACTCGGTGCAGCGGCAGCAGGACGCGCTCCTCGCCGAGCTGAAGACCAAGTTCCCGGTGACCATCGACGAGGCGGCGCTGGCGACGGTGCACGTCGACATCGACGGCGGCGGGATGCCCGCACCGGCGGCCGGGACGAGCGGCGCCGACGGCGGCGCGGGCGACGGCGGTTGAAGGCCGCATGATTCGCCTGGCGACCTCGGCGGATCCGGATGACTGGCGCTGGCAACTGCGTCACGCGGCGACGTCCGTCGACGATCTCTCGCGCGCGCTGAAGCTGACGCCGGAGGAGCTGGCCGGCGCCCGCCGCGCCGCCGAGGCGGGCCTGCCGGTGCGGGTGACGCCGTACTACCTCGGGCTCGCCGATCCGGACGACCCCGAGTGCCCCGTCCGCAAGCAGTGCGTCCCCCACGCGCTCGAAGCGGAGACGGTCGCAGGCGATCTCGAGGATCCGCTCGGCGAGGTGGAGCACGAGGTGGCGCCGCACCTGGTGCAGCGCTACCCGGATCGCGCGCTCCTCCTGGCGACCGATCACTGCGCCGTCTACTGCCGCTTCTGCACCCGCTCGCGCATGGTCGGCGACGGCAGCGGCGCGGTGGACCTCGAGCGCCTCGGGCCGGCCTTCGCCTACCTCGAGGCGCACCCCGAGGTCCGCGATGTCATCGTCAGCGGCGGCGATCCGGTGACCCTCTCGACCGACCGCCTGGTGCGCCTGCTCACCCGGCTGCGCGCGATCCCCAGCGTCGAGACGATCCGCCTGGCGACGCGTGTACCGGTGACCTTGCCGCAACGGATCACCGCGGAGCTGGTGACGGCCCTGCGTCCGCTCCATCCGATCTGGGTGATGACCCACTTCAATCACCCGAAGGAGCTCACGCCGGAGTCGCTCGCCGCGTGCATTCGCCTGGTCGACGCCGGCTTCCCGGTGATGAACCAGACCGTGCTCCTCGCCGGCATCAACGACGACCCGACGACGCTGGAGACGCTCTTCCGCGGCCTGGTGCGCGCGCGCGTCCGGCCGTACTACCTCCTGCAAGCCGACGTCGTGCAGGGGACCGGCCACCTGCGCACGCCGCTCGCGCGCGGCCTCGAGATCATGGAGGCGCTTCAGGGCCGGCTCACCGGCATCGCGCTCCCGAAGCTGATCTGTGACACCCCGGGCGGCCGCGGCAAGGTGCCGCTCGTGCCGGACTACGTGGTGCAGAAGGGGCCAGGCCGCACCGTGCTGCGCACCTTCCGCGGCGAAGAGGTCGAGGTCATCGACCCGCCGACCGAAGGCTGAATTTCACGGCGCGCGGAGCAGCCCGGCCACGTGGTCGAGCACGCGCGCGTCGCTCACCATGAAGCGGTGCATCGCCACGGGGAAGCTCGTCACCGAGCGCGCGCCCGCGAGCACCGCGCTCTTCGCCGGCGTCACCATGAGATCGAAGGGCGTGTACACGCAGTGCACCTCCACGCCGGCGAGCGGCGCCTCGTCCCGCGCCAGGTCGGCAAGCAGCGCGCTCCCTGGGCGCATGTCGGCGACACCGGGAAAGAGCTTCGCCGGCAAGCCGAACGCGTTGAGCGCGCCGCCGTGCGGTCCGGAGATGGAGACGAAGCGGCGCACCTTGGTGACGAGCGCTGCGCCCTCCAGCTGCAGGCACACACGCGTCGTCAGCGCCCCCATGCTGAAGGCGACGACGTCGCCGACCGGTGAGCCCGTCCGTGCACCGAGCGCGTCGATCTCCCGCGCAACCTGCTTCGCCAGCTCGCGGATCGGCGCCTGCCCACCGCTGGGCGACAGCTCCATCGCGTGCACCGTCTCGAGCCCGCGCGCCCGCAGCCCGCCGGCGAGCGGCGCGATCCGCTGCGGCGTGTCCCACAGGCCGTGGACGACGAGGACCGGTACGGGGACGGGGACCGTCAAATGCTTCAGCGCGCCCACAGCACCGCGAGCTCGAGCTCGATGGCGTCGAACGGCTCGGCG
>JAMFST010000296.1 GCA_026225435.1 Labilithrix luteola | reverse complement strand
CCTCGGCGTCGGCGGTGGCGAACAGCGGGCCGGTGACCTCCTTCACCCAGCGGTAGCACTCGGTCAGCGTCGAGCGGACCTCGTCCTCGCCCCAGGCCTCGAACGGACCCTTGCCGAGCAGCTCGTTCATCTTGAACTGCTCGAAGAGCAGGAAGGTCATCTCACGGAGATCGGCCTTGTAACGGTTGATCGCTTGAATCGGCTTGGCCACGGGGGAGGTCTCCTAGCGGGTCGCGACGGGTTCGCGCCACGAATGACTGAATGCTCATTCAGTTTAGGACGCCGAGGAGGGTTTGGCCAGCGTCGTGCGGAAGCACGACGTTCGCCGCAGGCGATCAGGGGAGGCTCATCGCCTGGCGATGAGGGGAGCGGCAGCTCCCACCTGATCCGTGAATTTTGAGCTGGCGAGCAGAGCTCGCTGGCTCACAATTCTGCGCGGATGACGATGAACTTGTTGTCCAAGGTCTTGTCGGTGATCTCTTTGTAGCTCTTGGCCGCGACTTCGCTGCGCAGGCCGCCGGTGCGCGAGTGCTCGGTGATGAAGTACATCACCTTCGCGCCGTGCTCCTTCTCGGTCTTGATGTACGTCGTGAACGGCGCGCCTGACGAGACGAAGGCGGGGACGCGGTTGCCGGTGTAGAAGTTCTCGCCCTTCCAGTTCATCTGGTAGGCGATGAGCTTCTCTTCCGGGCCCTTGCGGTCGCGGTAGTAGGCCTCGATGACCTCGTGCTGGCCCCAGTGCGGCGCGGTCTTCACCATGTACACGTCGACGCCCCAGATGCCCCAGACGAAGGCCAGGGCGAGGAAGGCGGCGACCACGTGGCGGCGGACGGCGACGACCGCGAGCGCGAACGAGAGGATGACCGCGGCGGCGGTGAAGGCGGTGAGCACGCCGGAGAAGTCGAGCGAGTCCGGCCAGGCGCGGCGGTAGTTGTACGTGAAGAGCTGCAGCAGGCGGATGGCGCCCGGCTGATCGGCGCCCGCCGGCTGGATGGCGAGGTCCCGCCCGACGAGGATGAGCGCGAGGCCGCCGGCGACGCTGGCGCCGCCGATCATGAGCCGCTCGTGCACCAGACGACGGTCCTCGAGCGGCAAGGGGTCGTTCGCACCGACGCCCGGGCCACCGGCTCCGCCCTCGCGCGCGCCTTCGCGACGACCGCGGAAGCGGCGGACGCTGACGACGATGACGGCGACGCCGGCGACGGCGAGGAGCAGGCCGAGCGGGCGGCTGGGATCGGCCATCTCGCCGTGCGCCCCCTTGGTGCCGAAGATCGAGCCGGGCAGGGTGCGGGCGATGCCGGCCACGAAGAGCGCCGCGCCCGCGCCGAGACCGAGCGAGTAGGGGACGATGCTGTCCGGACGGAGCAGCTTCTTGTCGCCGAGGACGTCGTCCAGGACGATGCCGATGAGCAGCGCCACCGGGGCGACCGCCGGGAAGATGTAGTGGTGGAACTTGGTCCCCATGAAGCTCACCAGCGCGAAGGTGATGAGGAACCACATGAGGAGGAAGATCGACGCGTCCGCCTTCCCCTGGTCGGCCGAGTCGCTGCGCCGCGCCCAGTAGACGAGAGCCAGCGGCGCCAGTGCGGTCCAGGGGAAGAGCGCGTAGCCGAGCTGCCCGATGTAGAAGCGGTTTCTCGTGTCGTCGCCTTCGT
>JAMFST010000295.1 GCA_026225435.1 Labilithrix luteola | reverse complement strand
GCGCCGGGGAGCTCGCCGACGTAGCCCGGATCGCCGGGATGGGTGCGCGCCGGGTAGTGGTAGCCGTAGCCGAGCACCGAGCACTGCGCGCCCATGGAGACGCGGTTGCGGCGCTCGTCTTGCCAGGTCTGCTCGTCGGTGTCCTTGACCGTCACCGGAGGGCGCGCGAAGTCGCTCTCGTCGACCAGGGGGGCGAGCTGGGTGAACGCGCCGCGCAGGCCGTACTGGTAGTGGAGCCCGAGATCGACCACCGCCGCGAGCACGAAGAAGACCGCGAGCCGGGGATAGCGCTGGTGCATCGCGAGCGCGCCGTGGACCGCCGCGAGGAGGAAGAAGAACACCGCGTACAGGCGCCAGCGGGTGATGACGACCATGTGATCCCACGGCCGGATCCCGTGCAGGAAGTAGCTGGGGAAGGGGGCGTCGCGGTTGTTCCAGGCGAGCAGCAGGCAGAGCAGCGCGCCGCCGACCAGGAGCAGCCCGGTGCGCGTGCGCGTACGTGCGCTCGCGAAGGCCAGGGCAAGGACGAACACGCCGACGTACGTGTCGAGCTCCCACCAGTGCAGGCCGGCGATCCCGAAGCGGATCGTGCGGTCCTGCAGCGGCCGGATCAGCGCGGCGATGACCTCCGGGAGCGGCATGACGATCGGGTAGTGGCTCTTCTCCGTCCGCGGGAAGTGCGCGAGGAAGGGGAGCGTCGTCGCCAGCCGCACGTAGGCGAGGCCGAGGGTCGTCGTGGCGACGATGGCGGCGCGCACCCAGGTCTGCCGCTCGCGCACCGCGTGCACGAAGCCGATGGCGGCGACCGGACCGGCGATCGTCAGGGAGATGATGACGCTGTAGTGGATGTAGCTGAGGAGGTGCCAGGCGACGACGGCGCCGAGGCCGACGGCCCGCGCGGTGCTGCGCTGCCAGGTGAGCGCCAGCGCGAGCAGCAAGGGGAAGAGGAGGAAGACGACGAAGACGATGTGCCCCTCGCCCCAGCCGAGGGCGAGCGGCGGAAGCAGCGCCGGCAGCACGCTCACCGCCTGGACGAAGCCGCCGGTGCCGAACAGCTCGCGGCAGAGGAAGCGGCACCCCTCGTAGCTGACGCACGCGTAGAAGAAGATGATCAGCTTCAGCCCGACCACCGTGCCGAACACCAGCAGCAGCAGCGTGTCCGGCACGAGCACCGGCGCCTGCGGATCGGCGAAGAGCGGCTGGCCGGAGACCGACCACGGGTTCCACCAGGGGAACGAGTGGTAGTGGAGGATCGACTGCCGGAGCGCGTCGGCCCACGGGTAGAAGACGTAGCGCCAGTCGTGACTGCCGGCGAGGTCGCCCGAGGCGAGGAGGTGCTCGTTGATGAGGACGAGCAGGAGATAGTGGGCCGGCCGCCAGCCCGTGCGATCGAGCCAGGCCTTCATTTTTCCAGCAGCGTCTCGACGGGCGAGGCGTGATCGCGGCGCAGGAACACGTGGTACCCGGCCACCGTGTGCATCCGGTACGTGCTGGCGAGCAGCGGGACGAACGCCGGGCAGATCGTCTGCAGATCCTCCTCGAACGACATCACGCTGAAGATGTGCAGATCGTTTGGCGCCGAGACGACCGCGGCCGGCGGATCGTTCAGCAAGCGACCGCACGCGTCCGCCGAGAGCACCGCTTGCGTGCGCTCGAAGGTCGCCATCTCCTGGTCCGACAGCTCCTCCCAGGGCGGCGAGTGGAACAACCAGGCGTCGAAGTTCAGGACCTGGTCGCTGATCTCGGGCACCGCCGTCTTGCGCTCAGCGAGCAAGAGGCCGTGCATCTCGTGGGCGTAATAGAAGACCCGATCGTCGGGCCCTGTGTAACGCGCGAGATCCTCGGCGAGCCGCGCGGCCCCCATGTGCGTCGCCGTGTACAGCGGCGGCGCGTTGAACGAGGACGCCCGCAGGTCGGTGACCACGCGGGCGAACAGCGCCCCCAGCAGGATCATCCCGAGGGCCGCTTGCCGCCCGCTCCACGCCTCGCGCTCGAGACCGCGCTCCCACGCGGCCGACAGGAGCAGCAGGATCACCAGGTTCTCCGCTGCCACGGTCTGCTGCGCGTGATTCACCCAGCCCTTGCCGGCGAAGCAAGCGGCGACGATGAAGAGGAACGGAGCGAGCGCGAACCCGACCGCCTGCACCGGCAGCAGCTTCCGCCCGATGGCGATGATGACGCCCGCCGCGATGCCGACCGAGATGATCAGCTGCCGCAGGTAGACGTGCGTGTACAGATGGGAGAAGGGCTGCGAGCCGATGAAGCGATAGAGATCGACCGGGACGCGGAAGTACCAGAAGAGGAACCCTTGCCAGCTGCCCAGGGTGACGACCGCGAGCAGCATCCCCGCGATGGCCACCGACGCGCCAGCGAATCCGGCGACGAGGCGCTGCTTCCACAGCGGGCTCTTGCTCCCCTCGGCGAGTAGCCCGAGGAGCGCCATCGCCGGGTAGATGATCCCCGACTGTCGGCCGAAGAGCTGCGAGGCCACCAGCGCGCCGCCGGCGAAGGAGGCGACGAGCGCCATGCGGCGACCGAAGCGGCTGCTCGTGTAGAGCAGCGCCATCCCCACGTACCCGAAGAGCGCGTAGTAGGGATCACGCTGGACTGTGTGCTCCCAGCCGCCGGTCAGGTACCAGGAGAGCCAGGCAATCGCGCCGAGCAGCGCCCACACGGTGACGACGGTCACGCGCGAGCGGGTGTCGCTGGGGCGCGGGGCGATGGCCGCGCCGAAGAGCGTCGCACCGACGACCTGCACCAAGAGGTCGCCGCGCCGCGCGCCCTGATCGGTGATCCCCCAGAAGACCTGGAGCAACGCGTGGAAGAAGTGGATGAACGGCCCGTCGGGCGTCGCCGCGTCCTGGTACAGGCGCATCCCGTGGCGGATGCACCAACCGGTGTACTGCATCATCGCCGCGTCGCGGAAGAGGGGCGCCGACAGCTCGCTGTGCAGCTCCCGCCCAAGCCAGGGGAGGAGGAAGGCGAGCGGGAAAAGCGGGAGGACGGCGAGAACCAATCGCGAGTCGAGGGCGGGGCCCAGTCGTTGGCGAAGGCTAGCGATCAGCTCAATTGCGCGACGCATGGGAAGTTCGCGGAGCCCTCGAGAAGGAAGGCGTGCCCACTCCCTCTCATTAGAGCCACGCTCATGCCGCTGCAAAGCTGCAAGGGGAGGCGAGGCGGAGGTTTTGGGCGCGCGTCGCGAGGCGATCCAGCGTAGGTCGGCAGCCAGCGCGAGTGCTTGAGTTTCCCTCGGCCTCCGACCTGTAGCCGTGCGATACCGGGATACCCCAGGTCTCTCCGCCCGTCGCAGGATCTACTCGAATGTCACGTCGTCGTTATTCAGGAACCAGTACCGCGCTGAGCGCTCCGAGCGGTCTCTCCGAAGCCGTGGCACCGGGCAAGCTCCGGCTCGAGTCGAGCGGCATCGCCATCACCAACCTGCTCTCCGGGTCAGCGAGAAACGGGCGAGGTCGACGTAACGCCTCCTCACCCAATTCCGTTGCCGCCCTCCACTCCACGTCGCCTCCACGTCGCCAGTTTGCTGGTCCGCGCGGAGTGGCGGCTGCGCTCCGACAAGCGCACGCTCACAACGGCGCTTCCGGCGAGTCAGCCCGGCGCACGAATTGTATTCACAAGTGGTAATGAAGGAGCCTCAGTCGTCAGCAGAATTGCAGATAAGAAAAATATCAAACGTATAAGGGGCACCCCGAGCCGGTGGCGGCGGCAGCAGTGTTTCCGTTCCGCACTTAATAGGATAAGCTATGTGCAAGAATGCACCAAAGCCATTTACCGCATCCGAGTAATTGTCCATCGTGACAGAATATTTGCAGAGCGTCGTCCTGCATTCTGGTCTCGAGATTGATGTAACGTGATCTCGGCCGGCATCGCCGTTCAGAACTGAAGACAGCTTATTTTCTGCGCTATCTGCCCAGGCAGTTGACCGCGGTTCGATGGTGAACTGCGACAGAAGTCGTGCGTGAACTTCGTCGCCAGTCGTGCCGGCGTCCCGTCTGGCGACGCCGGCGGCCGTCTGACCCGCCGTCACATTCGAAACCGCCGTGCTCGAACTCCTGAAAGCGATGGCGGCCGCGAGAGCGGTGGCTGCAATCAACGCTGCCGCGTAGATAGCAAATGAGCGACGTGAACTTCTCAATTTGATGTATACCAGCCGAAAAATGTATTGTACG
>JAMFST010000294.1 GCA_026225435.1 Labilithrix luteola | reverse complement strand
GCGAGATGGCGCCGTAGGTGCGGCCGTGGAAGGCCCCCTTGAACGCGATCACCTGCTGCCGCCGGGTGTGCGCGCGCACCAGCTTGAGCGCCGCCTCCACTGCCTCGGTGCCCGAATTGCTGAGGAAGACGCGATTCTTACCCATCGCCGGCAGGTACCCGGCGAGCCGCTCGCAGAGCGCGGCGAACGACTCGTAATAGAAGTCGGTCCCGCAGATGTGGAGGAACTTGTCGGCCGCGTCCTTGATCGCCTGGACCACGTGCGGGTGCGCGTGGCCAGTCGACGCCACGGCGATCCCCGCCATGAAGTCGAGGTAGCGATTGCCGTCGACGTCGTAGATCCACGGCCCCTCCCCGCGCTCGACGACCAGCGGGTACTCCTTGATGTAGCTCGGTGAGCTGTGGAGACGATCGCGCTCGATGATGGCGCGCGCTTTCGGCCCCGGCGCCGGGATCACCATCGACGGCTGCAGGCCGGCCGCGCTCACGACTGCACCTCGTCCAGGCGCAGCATGCGCGTCTGCGACTGCTCGCGGGCGAACTGCGACACGTAGTACGGGCCGCATCCCCCCTTCCCGCTCGATCCCGACGCCTTCCAGCCGCAGAAGGACTGCACCCCGGGCCAGGCGCCGGTGGTCGCGCCGGTCTTGCGGTTGGCGTAGAGAATTCCCGCTTCGGTGGTGTCCATGAACGTCTCGAGCTCCGCTTGCGACTGGGTGAAGATGCCGGCCGTGAGGCCATGATCGATGTCGTTGACCAGGCCGATGGCCTCGTCGATCATGTCGAAGGGCTCGACGGTGACGAAGGGGAGGAACAGCTCCTCGCGCACCAGCCGGTGGCCACGCGGCACCCGCGCGATGGTCGGGGCGACGAAGGTGCCGTGACACAGGTCACCCGCGTCGAGCCGCGCGCCGCCGGTGAGGACGCTGCCGTCGGCGCGCGCGTCGAAGCACGCCCGGGCGTAGCGCTCGACGGCACGCTGATCGATGACCGGACCCATGTAGATCTCCTCGCGCGTCGCGTCGCCGACGGTGAGCGCGCGCGCCTTCTCGCAAAGCCGCTCGACCACCTCGTCGTAGCGTGAGCGCGCCACGTAGATGCGCGAGAGCGCGCTGCACTTCTGCCCCGACAGGCCGAACGCCGAGCGCGTGCAGCCGTTCACGGCGTCCTCCAGGTTCGCGCTCTCGGCGATGATGGCGCCGTTCTTCCCGCCCATCTCGAGGAGCGCGGGGCGGATGCGGCCGGTGGTCATCTGGCGAAACAGATCCATCCCGGTGCGCGTGCTGCCGGTGAAGGCCAGGCCGTCGATGCGCGGATGGCGCATCAGCTCGGCGCCGACGGTGGCCCCTTCGCCGTGGAGCACCTGGAAGACCCCGGCAGGCAGGCCGGCGTCACGCAGGCACTCGTAGATCAGCTGGGCGCACCACGGAGTCTCCTCGCTCTGCTTGAGGATCACCGCGTTGCCCGCGAGCATCGCCGCGCCGCTCATCCCCGCGGTGAGCGAGACGGGGAAGTTGAAGGGTGAGATGACCGCGAACACCCCGTACGGGCGCAGCAGATCGCGCGTGTCCTCGTT
>JAMFST010000293.1 GCA_026225435.1 Labilithrix luteola | reverse complement strand
TGAAGAGGACCACCGGCTGCACCGAGAGCGCCGGCGCCGGGGCCTCGATTCCGACCTGCAGCTTGTCGTTCAGGACGCGCTGGTTCTCGTCGGCGGCGACGCCGTTCACCGAGGCGAGCGCCTGGGCGCTGACGTTCGAGTCGCTGCCGTCGATGAGGACGAGGATCTTCGCCTCCTCCTTGCGCGTCCGCTTGTCGTGATAGTCGGGCGGGATCATGATCCCGACGCGGGCGCGGCCGGCGGTGATGTCGTCGCGCGCGGCTCGCGGATCGGCCGTCACGTGCTTGATGGCGAAGGTGTGCGTCGCGCGCAGCTTGTCCATCAGCTCGCGCGCGTAGCGGGTGCCGTCCTGGTCGACGACGACGGTCGGCAGGTTGGACACCGTCTGGTCGATGAAGCCGAAGAGGACCAGCTGGAAGAGCGGGATGGTCAGCGCGATGACGAGCGTCGCGCGGTCCCGCCGCATGTGGACGAACTCCTTCTGGAAGATGGCGACGAAGGAGCTCCAGAGATCACTCATGTGGCGCTCGCCGCTTCCGCTGCCGCTGCCTGCGCGGCGCTCTGCTCGGTCAGCTCGACGAAGACGTCCTCCAGCGACGGCTCGATGTCGCGGATGTGCACCTTGTCGAACCCCTGCGCGCGCATCTGCGACAGGAGCGCCTCGTCGGTGATCCCGTCGGCGACCAGCGCGTGGATCGCCTGGCCGAAGATGGTGGCGCTCGGGCAGAACGACTGCGCCTGGATCCAGCCGAGCGCGCGCGCCGTCTCGTGGCTCTCGATCTCGAGGCGCCGGGTGCCGGGCTTGTTCACCTCGGGCATCGCCTTGAGCCGGTCCGGCGTGCCGCTGACGATCATGTGCGACAGGTACAGGTAGCCGACCTCGCCGCAGCGCTCGGCCTCGTCCATGTAGTGCGTGGTCACCAGCAAGGTGATGCCGTTGGCCGCCAGCTTGAAGAGCAGGTCCCACAGCTCGCGTCGCGCCACCGGGTCGATGCCGGCGGTCGGCTCGTCGAGGAAGATCACCTCCGGCTCGTGCATGAGCGCGGCGCCGAGGGCGAGGCGTTGCTTCCAGCCACCCGAGAGAAGCCCGGCGCGTCGATTCAGGTACGGCTCGATGTGCGTCAGCGCGACGGCGGCTCCGCGCCGCTCGATCAGTCGGTCCCCCTTGAGGCCGTAGATGCGGGCGTAGAAGTCGAGGTTCTCGCGCACCGTGAGGTCGTCGTAGAGCGCGAACTTCTGGCTCATGTAGCCGATGCGCCGGCGGATCTCCGCGCCGTGGGTGGCGACGTCGAGCCCGAGGACGGTGGCGGTGCCGGAGCTGGGCGCGAGCAGGCCGCAGAGGATGCGGATCAAGGTCGACTTGCCGGAGCCGTTCGGCCCGAGCAGCCCGTAGATGGTGCCGCGCTTGACCGCGAGGCTCACGTCGTCGAGCGCCTTGAAGTCGCCGAAGAGGCGGGTGACGCCGTTGACCGAGATGGCGAGGTCGTCGCTCATCGCGGCACGTGGACGAAGGCGG
>JAMFST010000292.1 GCA_026225435.1 Labilithrix luteola | reverse complement strand
CCGTCCGCTCCGGGCTCGGTGTCTTCGGGGAGCGCGAGGTTCGCGGGAGCGGGCGTGCCACGATCGTGAAGCGCTGCGATGACCTGGCGGATCCTCCACCCGAGCGTGTGCGGCGCGGGGGATGGCAGCGGAATCTCGGGCGCTTCGACCGCGATGCGCGGCAGGCTGGACTCGAAAAGACTCCACTCTCCGGACAGGTCGATGAAGCGCGCGTCGTCGCCCATCGCGGCGCGGACCAGGATCGCGACGTTGGGGTCGCGCGAATGCACCAGGACGTAGCGGAACATCTTCAGATCGTGCTCGGGTCGGAGCCGCAGGGTGTTCACCGAGACCCGCGCCTCCGCCTCGCTCCACGCCATGGCCGGGTTGACCTGGATGGGGGCGATGATCGACGCCGTCATGGAAAAGAGCAGGCGCCCGCCCCGCTGGGCGAGGGTTCGCGCCCCCGTGGTCGACCCGACGAAGATCCGCGTGCCACCCAGGGGATCGGCCTCGACGAACACGAGAGACGAGTCCATGGCGATCTCCGGCATCAAGCGATCGAGATCGCGCGCGAGGTGGTCGGCCTCGACGAACTGGGGCCAGTAGATGAGGAGGATCGCCGCCGGCAACGCCGCCGCGATCGCCCTGGCGAGGAGAGAGAGCCGCCGTCGCTCCCACGATGGGCCGAGGCTGAGGACCAGGAGCGCGTAGGCGGGGTGGTAGAAACGGTGGTTGAACATCGTGCCGCCCGCGATTCCGAACGGCATGACGAAGTAGGCGACGATGTTCACCAGCGCCGTCAGCTCGAAGCGATAACGGTGGACGAAGGGGGTGAAGCGACGCGGTGCCGCGTCGCCGCGACCGCGCCAGCGTTCCAGCCCGAGCGCCAGCAGGCACAGCATGGCCAGGCTGAAGAGCGCCGTGCGGGACACCACGTCGAGCGAGCCGGTGAGGGTGACGGGGATGGCTTCGAGCCTGGCGCCGAAGGCCCGGAAGGTGAGCGTGGTGGCGCCGCCCCTGGCCGCGCCGATCATCCGCGCCTGCACGATCAGGTGCGTCACGAAGACGAGCAGAGCGACGCCGATGGGAGCGAGCCGCAGCGCCGTCCCCCGTCGCTCGAGCGGCTGCCCGAGCGTGAAGACGAGAATCGCGGAGCAGGCGACGACCATCACGCTCTCGTGCGCCAGGTAGAGGACGAGCATCCACAGCGAGGACGTCAGGAAGCCGCGCGCCGACGGGCGCTGCACGGCGCGGTCGAGCGTCGGAAGCGCGAGGAGGAGCAGCGCGAAGCCGACGAGGTTGGCGACCAGGCCCCAGAAGTAGCTCCAGCCGAGCGCGAGGGGCGCCAGCAGCAGCGCGGCCCAGGTGGAACGACCGAGATACCGCGCGAGCCGCGCGCCTCCGACGAAGATCCCGATCTGGGCGAGCGCGATGACCGCCTTGCAGCCACCGTCCACGCCGAAGGGGTAGGAGAGCGCCCACGCGCTCAGATGAAAGAGCTGGTTCGGATGCCCGAGATTGAGCCGGTACAGATCGGGCGGAAAAAACGCGGGATCGTGCAGGTGCCGCATCATGCCGATGACCGCGTCGTGAAGCGGCAGATCGGTCATCGGGGGAAAGCGAGCCAGCAACGTCGGTGCTGCCAGCGCGAGCCCGGTGAGGACCGGCGCCGCGTACTCGCGAGCCAGCTCCCGCAGGCGCGATCGAGGCTCTGAGAGGACGTCGGGGTTCATCGTCGGGTCGTGTGTCGCACAAAAAAGAAGAAGGCGCACTCGTGACGGATCACGAGTACGCCCTCGATCGAGACTACGCCGGGCTCACTCCTCGGAGGCGGACTCCGTGATGGAGGGGGCCGTGTTGAGCAGACCCGAGCTGTTGACGGTGCCCGTGATGGTGAAGGTCGAAAGGTTGGTGTCGCCGTTCAGGTCGCCGTTGGCGGTGCTGCTGAACGAGCCGGTGTTGCCCGTCGTGCCGCCGTACGAGTACATGAAGTACTGGGGCGCATCGATCTCGAACTTGACGCAGGGCCAGCCCTTCATCGGGCTCGCGGTGACGTCGGTGCTGTTCGACCAGTCGGCCTTCGTCGACTGGTACTTCTGGCCCTGGATGGACGTCTTTCCGCTGGCGGCGCCGCCCGGAACGTAGATGCCGGTGCCGGTAGCGCAGAGATTGCGGATGATGCCGGTGCTGCTACCCGGGGTGAGGATGGCGCCGTTCATCGACTCCATCTCGTACGCCGTGGCCGCGTCCTTGGCGATCTGGCCGAGGGCGTTGCGGGCTTCCGTCGTCTTGGAGTTCGCGATGTACTTACGGACACCGTAGACGGCGAGGACGGCGAGGATGCCGACGATCGCGACGACGATCATGAGCTCGACGAGGGTGAATCCTTCTTTGGTCTTCTTAATCAGGTTGCGCATGGTGTGTTCCCTCCGGAAATCGGCCTGCATGTTTCACGAAAACGCATGCGGCCGGGGCACGCGCTCGAGTCCTTGGTCTGGGCGGGGGTGCCCGTTCCTAGTTTCTTGGTCTGCGAGACAGAGACGGTCAGTTGCCGTCTCCGACAACAACAAGCTGGTTGCTGACCGACGTGCCGAGGACGCCGGAGAAGGCCTTGTCGCCGTCCGGATCACCGGCCGCCGTGACCGTGTACCATTCACCCGCAGGCGCCGTGGCCGTCATGGTGAGGCCGCTCGGCATGGTGAGATTGACGCCGGGGTTCGAGCTGTCGGCGACCGTCGTGTAGGTGTACATGACGGCCGAATCGACGTGCAGCGGGAGGTTCGCCCACTGCGCCGTGCCGGCGGACGGGCACGCGGGCTGCCAGCCGGTCTTGAAGTTGCCGGGGGCCTGCGACGGGCAGCCGGAGCTCGCGTTGGTCACGCCACTGGCGCCCGACGGCCAGACGAGGGAGGCACTGATGCTGTAGTAGGCGCCGGTCTCCGCGTGGTACGACTCCTGGGCGACGCGGATGCCGTTGACCATGCCCGTCGCCTCGCTGAGGTGCGAGCTGGTGATGAGCCGGCGGTAGCCGACCACCGCGAGGACGGCGAGCACGCCGACGATGCACACCACCACCGCCAGCTCCACGAGCGTGAAGCCCTGCTCGGAGCGGTGGGACCGGGTCGAGGCGGGGACGTTCATGGTGGGCAACCGGACTAAAGCAGAACCCGTGCCGACCGCGGCCGGGGCTCCGTGACGTGCTCGATCGGCATCGCGGACCAGGGTACGGGCCGAATCGCCGGGAGTTAACTTTGCGGTCGCAAGTCGAGACGCTTGAACAAGATTCTAGTGGCGCGCCTCGCCTACATCGCTGCCGCCGTAGAACGTCCATCGAGCTCTGGCGAATGGACGTTTTACGTCAGTGGCTACTGTCGGCTGGAGGGGGAGGGTGGCTCACCTGTGCCGACAGGGCCGACATCGCCCCCGACGGGCGGCGCGGTTTGCAGCGGCTGGCTGGAACGATCGTCGTCCCCGTCGACCACGTCGTCGTCGCCGCCGAGCGCGTGCTTCTGCAGCCGGTAGCGGAAGCTGCGCAAGGTGACGCCGAGCAGCTTGGCGGCGGTGGTGCGCACCCCGCCGGTGCGTTCGAGCGCCTGGAGAATGAGCCGGCGCTCGGTCTCGCCGAGGACGTCGTCGAGGCGCAGCCCCTCGGGCGGCAGGTCGAGCAGCGAGGTGCTCGGCTTTCCCGCCGCGCCGCTCACCTCGCGCGGCAGATCGCCGAGACCGATGATCGGCCCGGCGGCGAGCGCCACGGCCCGCTCCACCAGGTTCTCCAGCTCGCGTACATTGCCTGGATAATCGTGGGCGTCGAGGGCGCGCAGGGCGTCGGCCGAGAAGCCGCGCGCCTCCTTGCCGTGCTCGGCGGCGCAGCGGGCGAGGAAGTGCTCGGCGAGCAGCGCGATGTCCTCCTTGCGCGCGCGCAGCGGAGGCACCTCCACGCGGATGACGTTGAGGCGGTAGTAGAGATCCTGGCGGAACGTGCCCGCCTTCACGTCGTGTTCCACCGAGCGGTTGGTGGCCGCGAGGATGCGCACGTCGATCGGGATCTCGACGCTGCCGCCGACCGCGCGCACCTTGCGCTCCTGGATCACGCGCAGCAGCTTCACCTGCATCTGCAGCGGGAGCTCGCCGATCTCGTCGAGGAAGACCGTGCCCCCTTCGGCCTCGCGGAACATGCCGAGGTGCTTGCTGGTGGCGCCGGTGAAGGCCCCCTTGTCGTGGCCGAACAGCTCGCTCTCGAGGAGCGCCTCGGGGATGGCCCCGCAGTTGACGACGAGGAACGGCTTGGCCGCGCGGTCCGACAGATCGTGCAGGGCGCGGGCGATGCGCTCCTTGCCGGTGCCGCTCTCCCCGGTGATGAGCACCGTGCTGCGGCCGCCGGCGGCGCGGCGCAGCAGATCGGTGATCTGCCGCATCGCCTCCGAGTGGCCGAGGAGATCCTTGGTCGGGTGCTCGCGCTCGACCTGGGCGCGCAGGCGGCGGTTCTCGGCGACGATCTGCCCCTTCTCGAACGCCTTGGCGGCGATGGCGCGGAGCTCGGCGGTGGCGAACGGCTTGGTGATGAAGTCGTAGGCGCCGCGGCGCATGGCCTCCACGGCGGTGTCGAGCGCGCCGTGGGCGGTCATCACGATGACCTCGGTCTCCGCCCAGCGAGCCTTCACCAGCGGCACGAGGTCGAGCCCCGAGCCGTCGGGCATCATCAGGTCGGTGAGGACCAGGCCGTAGGTGCTGGTGGCGTTCTGCAGCGCTTCCTTGGCGGCGAGAAAGCCGCCCGCCAGGGTGACGTCGTAGCCGTCGCGCCCGAAGAAGATGGACAGCATGTCGCGCAAGCCCGGTTCATCGTCGACCACCAGGACACGGCGTCGGGCTGCGGTCATTGCTTCCAAGGTACCAGCGCCAGCGCGGCGCGGCGCATCAATCCGCGCGCAGCCTCACCGCGGCCACCTTCGTCTCGCCCGAGCCGACGGTGACGGTGACCTGCTTCTTCAGCCCCTGGTCGGCGTTGACGAAGACGATCTGGTGGCTCCCGGCGCTGACGGTCACGTGGACCTGCGGGGTCTGGCCGATCGGCTTGCCGTCGAGGACCACGGACGACGCGGGGACCGAGTTGATGTTGAGATAGCCCTCTCCGCTGGCCACCTGGGGGCTGTCGTCGCCGCTGGTGTCGTTCACCGGCGCCGGGTGGTGCTCGCGAACCGGGGCCGGCGTCGTGGTCGTCGGCGGCGCTTGCGGACGCGGGGCCGGGGAGTCGTTCCCCGCGCTGCCCGGGTCAGGGACCGGAGGCGCCGCGCTCTTCGGCTGCAGATCGATGACGAAGCTCTTCTCCGCCACGCCGTCGTCGAAGCTGATCAGCTGCTGGTAGTCGGTGAACCCGGGCTTCACCGCCTCGAGCCACCACTGCTTCGAGGTGTCGATGTCGACCGACATGGGCCAGGACGGCAGCTCGTGGCGATCGCTGCCGGCGACGATGTACACCTTGGCGCCGGAGGGGGCGGAGGCGATGGTCGCCTTGCCGCGGATCACCTTGAGCGTCTGCTGCCCGAGGTCCTGCACCTCGTCGCGCCCCAGGTTGACGCTTCGCTCGAGCGGGGCGTAGCGATCGCTCCCCGCCAGGCGCAGACGGTGCTCGCCCGGGCTCAGGGTGCGGATGTCCTGCGGCAGCGGCCCGACCTCGCTGCCGTCGACGTACAATTTGACCCCCGGCTGGCTGCCGGCGATCTTCACCCCGGAGCCGGCGCGCGAGTTGCCGACCAGGGTGAACGAGACGGTGGTGTCCTTGCGTGACTCGATGGTGGTGCCGCGCGCGGCCGGGGCGTCGTACCCCTCGGCCAGCACCTTCACCTCGTGAAGGCCGGCGGAGAGCTGGTCGGCGTAGCAAGGCGTCGTGTCGCAGTTCTTCTTCCCGTCGACGAACACCTCGAGGTGCTCGACCGGGCCCCCCTTGGCGTCGCTGACGTTGACCACCAGGCGGCCGGTCTTGGGGCCGGCGAAGAAGAGGAGGACCATGGCGGTGAGGGCGATGGCCGCAGCGATGCCCAGGCCGAGCCGCATGCCCACGCTGCTGCTGCCGCGACGGACGAAGAGCGTCGCTTCCATGCGCGACCGCATGCTCGGAGGGCGCTGCTGCGGGTCGAGGTGCGCCACGCCGAGCGTCGGATCGGTGAGGTCGACGTTGCCGTCGTCGGGGCCGTGGTGCGCCTCGGGCGGCGAGACGATCTGCGGCTGGAAGGGCGGGCTCGGAGGAGGAAAGCCGCTGCCGTAGGTCGGACCGGGAGGCGCATACCCCGGAGCGACGGGGCTCATCGCGCCCAGCGGGTAGGTCGTCCTCTCCAGCGGCGAGGTCGCCGGCGCCACCGGGGCGCGACCACGCGACGGCCGCGGCAGAGAGGGCGCCGGAAGGCTGGAGCTGCCCACCGGAAGGCCGAGCAGGGTCGGGGAGCCGTTCTTCGGCAGCAGCATCCCCGCTGAAGGATCGGCCGGTGGCACCGACCCGGAGCCGGGCCTGCCCACGTTGTACAGATCGATCGGCCGGTCGATGATGTTGGTCGAGGCGTCGTCGTCCCAGTCGAGCGGAGTGCCCGCCGGCGCGGCGAGCCCCGGATCGACGTTCGCGCCGGCAGGGCCGGGCACGTTGCCGATCGCGTGGTAGCTCGGCTGACGCGGCGGCGCCTGCGGGGGCGGCAGCGGCGCCAGCGTCTGCGGACGACCGAGCGGCGTCGGCCCCGGCGGCGGAGTCGTGGAGCCCGCGGTGAACGGCGCCGGCGGCGGCACGAGGCGCGGCGCGGTGACCATGCCCGACACGCTCGGCAGCTGGCCGCGACCCGGGGGAGGCGGCGGCGTCCGGGTGCCTGCCAGCGCGTCGCTCGAGGCCGAGAGCAGCGTGGTCATCGGGATGGTCGCTGCGGGCGCCGTCGGCGGCACCGAGATGCGCGGCGGAGGCGCCGAGGGGAACGGCAAGACCGGCAGCGGCGTCCCGGCGGGCGGCATGTTCGAGCGCGAGACGGTCGGCGGAAGCTGCGTGAACGGCAGCTGGGTGGACGGAAGGTGCGTCGGTGGCGCGAGGCTGCCGCGGTTGGCCGGACCGATCGTGGCCGCCAGCGTCGACGGCGCCGCCGCCGCCAGGGTCGACGGCGAGGCCGACGAGATGCGGTGCGCGCTCGTCTTGCCGGCCCCCTCGAACACGCCGATGTCCGAGTCGGCGCCGAGGGTGCGATCCTCGCGGTCGGGGTGGTTCTCGTTCAGCGGATCGTGGAGTCCGGTGGCCGCGTTGTCCTCGTCGCCGAGGTCGGTCAGCTGGTACGGATCGGTCATCGCCGGGAGCGAGGCGCTGCTCCGCCGCCCCCCCTTGGTGCGCGAGATCGGCACCCGGTCCTCGAGCGCCTTGCCCGACTCGGGGAAGGAGTGGCGCATGTACTGGGCCACCTCCTCGCGGGTCGCGACCTCCCCGTAGTCGTGCGAGAAGACGTTGATCTCGCGGTACAGCTCCTTGGCCGCGCGGTGGCGATCGTCGACGTTCTTCGCCAGGGCGTGCAGCACGATCTCGTCGAGCGCCTTGGGCACGTCCGGGTTGACCGACGACGGCGGCGGCACCACCAGCGTGCGGATCTTCTCCAGGATCTTCAGCTCGTTCTCGCCGGCGAAGAGGCGGCGCAGCGTGAGCGCTTCCCAGATGCAGACGCCGAGGGCGAAGACGTCGGCGCGCTGGTCGACCTCGAGGCCGCGCACCTGTTCGGGCGCCATGTAGCCGAACTTGCCCTTGATGGTGCCGGCCTGGGTGCGCGCTAGCTTGCCCTGCGCCTTGGCGATGCCGAAATCGATGAGCTTCACGTCGCCGTCGAAGCTGACGACGATGTTCTGCGGCGAGACGTCGCGGTGCACCAGCGCCGTCGGCCGCCCGAGGTTGTCCTTGCGGGCGTGGGCGTAGGCCAGCCCCTCGCCGACGCGGGCGAAGATGTACAGGAGGACGGCGAGCGGCGGGTGCTCGTTGCGCTCGACGCAGCGGTTCCACAGCTTGCGCATGTCGCGCCCCTCGACGTACTCGAAGGCGATGAACCACTCCGACTCGTGCTGGCCGAAGTCGAGGGCACGGGCGATGTGCGGATGCTCGAGGGTCGAGACGATGCGCGCCTCGTCCTCGAACATGGCGATGAACTCCTCGTCCTCGGCCACCTCGGGCAGGATCCGCTTGAGCGCGACGACGAGGTCCCGATCCTTGTCGCGAGCTTTGAAGACCTCTGCCATACCCCCCGCACTGATGCGGTCGAGGAGGTCGTAGCGGCCGAATGGCTGCGGGCGGAACGCCATGTGCCTCGTCGACGATTAACCTCGGACGCACATGGGGTCAAACGCGCAAAAGTGTTCGCTCCCGCGGAGAGAGGGCCCGGTGCAGCCTCCGGAGGGGAAAATCAGGGTTTCTTCTCGGGATTGTCGGCTGGTACAGACGATCCAGCCCCCCCATCTGTGTCGATCTTTTTCTTCTTCGGGAAGTAGCGAACGCGCTGGCTCTGGAGCGGTTGCCACACGTTGGGAGACACGATCGGGGTCTGGGGGAAGTAGTCGCGTGCCCCCGGAGTCTCCCGCCGCTGCAGGGCGACGGTCACCGTGGCCACGGCCGGAGCGGCGGCGGCGTCGCGCGTCGCGGAGAGGGGCGGCGCGGCGGACACGGTCGACATCGTGGTCATCGTCAGGTCGAGATCGTCGCCCAGCATCGCCACCGCCGCGGGCGGAAGGAGGACACGTGCGCTGCAGCCCGACTTTGCCAGGGTCGCGTCGAGGAGCGCGGTGGTGCCGGCGTCGGCGGGTAGCTGCGGGGCGAGCTCGATCCACTCGAGCATCCCGTCCTCGTCGTGGATGCCGACCGCGGCTCGCGGCTGCTCGTTCTTCGGGAGGCGATCGCGCGTCCAGCCGCTGACGAGCGCCACGCTCCCTTGCTGCGGTGCCGCGTCGCCGGCGCTGAGCGTGAAGGCGTTGTCCACCAGCCACAGGGTGGTCTGCCCGGGGTGCGGCGGAGGCGCCCGGAAGGTGGCGACGGTGGCCGAGGTGCGCGGATCGGTGTCGGTCACCGGCCCGGGCTCGAGACGCACCGCGCGCGGATCGAGCCGCAGCGCCCGCAGCTTCACCTGCGGCTGCGCGGGGTCGGGGCGCGTCTGGGCGATGGCCACCGCGTAGGGGAACCCGTGCTGCGGCAGCCCCTTCACCCGCCAGGTCCCTTCGCCCGGCTCCTTCGGCGTCGGCCCGACGGCCAGCTCCGCCCCCGGCAGCTCGGCGCGCGTGGTCAGGTAGAAGAAGTCACGCGCCCCGCGGTGCAGGTACTGCGGGAAGAGCGAAGGCTGCCCCATCGTGCGGATCATGCGCCGCGCGCGCACCATGAGATCGGGGAAGTCCTTGTTCACCGGCCCCTCGAACTCCCAGTCGGTCTGCAGCGGACGGCCGAGCGGCTGGAAGACCTCCTTCGGCTCGACGTCGTAGAGCTCGAAGTTCACCAGCCCGCCGTTCATGTCGAGGTGGATGCCGTAGGCGCAGCGCGCGTGCAGCATGCCGATGGCCAGCGCCTCGGCCGACATGTCGAGGCCGTAGAAGTAGCCGACGAACCTCTCCTTGGTCAGGCAGATGCCGCTGCGGGTGGTGTGGATGTTGTCGGCCCAGCCCGGCGGTGTTCCGCCCCACCACACGCGACCCCAGGGGTTGAACCTGTCCATCTGCACGATGGCGGTCATGTTCTGCCGGTACGAAAGTACATCGGCGGGGATCTCGGTGGAGGCCGGCCAGGAGCCGAAGCCGGTGGTGCCGTCGGCCAGCTCGAGGACCGTCGCTGCGTAGGGCTTGGGCGGGAGGTAGACGACGCCGTCGGCCTCCATCCCGTACTCGCCATGGATCGCCTGGAAGCCGCCGTTGAAGCCGGCCACCAGGTGCTTGAGCACCTCGGGGGTGCGCGGGACGAGCCCGGGGCCGGCGGCACCCGTGGCGCTGACCGGTTCGACCGTGCCGGCCACCATGTGGAGCGCGACCTGCCGCGGGTCCCACATGGTGATGTACATGCGCGACTGCGGGCGGGTCTTGTCCGGGCGGAGGAAGCTGGTGGCGAAGGCCGCGGGGACGCCGGGGTTGCGGGTGATGAAGGGATCCTTGTCGAGCTCGATCCAGCGCCCCTCGTTGGGGAGCGGCGTCTTGAGCACCGGATCCATCGGCGGGGGCGGCCAGCCGATGTCCGGATCGTCGAAGGTCTGCTGCGTGCCACCGCCGCCGCCGGTGTTCACCCCGGCGAGATCGGCGGCCACCTCCTTGGCCCCCTCGTCGCCGACCAGCCGCTCGCGGGTGCGCAGGACGTAGTCGAGGCCGGTGAAGGCGACCGCCTTGAGGGTCTGCATGTTGTCGTCGCCGAACCAGGGCATGGCGCGGACGCGGTCGACCGCCCAGGTGACGACACCGCCCGGCCGCGCGCGCTCCTCGGCCGTTACGGCCATCCCGCTGGACGATTCGGCCCCCGTCACCACGGTCTGCGCGCCGGGATCGATGACCAGGCGGTGATCGTCCGCGTCGACGAGCAAGTGCGGCTCGTCGCCCCCTTCGAACGTCAAGGTCACGTGCGTCGCGGCCGAGTCGAGGACGTACGTGTCGTGGCTCACGCCGGAGATCTGGCCGGTGGTCTGCAGCTCGGTGAGCCCTTGCTGCATCCGCTGTAGGCGGTTCAGATCGGGCACGGCGCGGCCGCCTTCCAGATCGAGCACGTGGACCGCGGTGACCAGGCCGTCGACCACGCTGGTGTAGGCGGCCAGGTGCCCCTCGCGACCGCCCCGCACCGGGCGTGACTCGTCGGCGTCGGTGCTGCGGGTGAGGTTCCACAGCGTGCCGACGTCGAGCAGCGCCCCTTCGGGAGAGAGGCGCGCCGCCAGCAGGTACAGATCGGCCGGCTCCCCGCGCTGACCGGCGCGCACCAGCGCCCGCGCACCGCCGAAGAAGGCGCCCCGCAGCCCGGACGGACCGACGGTCCACAGCGTGTCGGCGGGATCGGCGACGAGGCCGCGGGCGGCGAGCACCTCCGACAGGGCCACCTCGGAGCTCGCGGCCGCCGGATCGATGTCGCGTCCGCGCCGCGCGTGCACCAGCGCGCCCACGGCGATCGCCAGCGCATAGAGGCGGAAGTGACGACGCTTCACCGCTTCACCGCGCTTCTCACTGCCCGAGTGCTCCCGCCGACAGATCGTGCAGCCGGTACTGCAGCACCCCCTCTTCGGTTCCCAGCGCGAGCAGGAGGAAGTGCATGCCGGGTGTCACTTCCATGTCCACCGGACGGTAGTCGAGCCGGTGGCTGCGCACCGCCTCGACGATCTGCCGGTCGACGTGCCCCTGCGGGTGCACGTCGTCGAGCGTGAGGAAGGGCTGGGGGCCGGTGACGCTGGTGACGATGACGTCGGGGTACTCGTTCTCGATCGCGCTGAGGCGCGCGCCGCTCATGGCGATGTCTCGCCGGGTGAAGCCGACCAGATCGAGCACGTACTCGTGGGAGTACAACCCGATGGCGCCGATGGGAACCGCCGCGAGGTGGGCCCCGGGGACGACGCGGCGCAGGCGCGCGCCGATCTCCGTCCAGGCGAGGACGTCGACGAAGCCGTGCTCTATGGGGACGCGATGGAGCTCGGCGCGAGTGGCGAGGAGCGCGGCGACCGCGACGGCGCCGATCGCCGGATCGACCCGCCCGCGAGCTCGCTCGGCCAGCGCGAAGACTCCGCACACGGAGAACGCGGTGCACACCGGGACGAGGGGGAAGACGAAGCGCGAGCAGGAGGCGAGATCGCCCCCGGTCCAGAGAAAGGCCGCCATCCACAGGAAGAACGCCCCGAGCAGAGGCGCCGCTTCCCGCCGCAGCGCCGGAGATGCCAGGACCGTCGGGGCGAGCAGCAGGGCGGGGAAGGCGACCAGCTCTTGCCCGAGCGATGCCGCTCCGAGCGCGAGCTGCCGCCCGCCGCCGTCGGGGTGGACCCAGAAGATGTTGGGGACGAGATCGCCGAAGAGGGAGAAGCGAATCCCCACCTCGAGCAGCAGCCCGAGGACGAGCGCCATCCACAGGTGACGCCGCTCGTCGGCGCGTTCGGTCCTGCCGAAGCGGGGGACGAAGGGCAGGACGACGGTGAGCAGGGTGCACTCCGGGCGGACGAGCGCCGCGACGAGCGCGGTGATGACCACCAGCCAGGCGCGACCGGCGAAGACCGCGGCGGCGAACGCCACGACGGTGAGCGCGACGAGCGGCGACTCGACGCCGACCACCCCGTTGATCAGCACCTCGTGATCGGCGGCGAGGGCGAGCGCGGTCGCGCCGACGATGGCCAGGCGCCGGTGGCCGGAGTCGGTCAGCCGCGCGGCGAGACGGTCGGCGAAGAGGAGGACCGCCACGAGGGCCAGCGCCAGCGAGCCCGCCGCCAGCATCTCGGCCGCGACGGTGAGCTTCGCGGTGAAGGTGCTCACCAGCACGAGCAAGAGCAGCCAGGCGGGGGAGGTGAACCCCTCGACCGGCGTGTCCTCGCAGTTCCAGCGCAGCCCGCACCCCTCGCGCAGGTTGCGCGCGTAGCGGAGGTAGAGGAAGGCGTCGTCGTAGAGCGAGCCCAGGTGATCGCGGACGAAGACCGCGAGCGCGACGAGGACCAGCGCGAGGACGACGCCGAGCCCCGCGCCCGCCTTCCAGCTGGCTGGCGCGGCTGGCGTCACTGGCTTCACGTCACGACTTTGAGCGAGAGACGAGGCTTGTTCTTGGCGCGGCGGACGATGGCATCGGTGGTGGTGGCGCGCAGGTTGGCGTCGGCTCCGGCCAGCGGATCGAGCAGCTCGCCAACGAGATCGTAGTCGCTCGCCTGCGAGATGAGCACCTGGCGCACCTCGCCCGGGTGCGCCTCGTCGCCCGACAGGTACACCTGCCCGTCGATCTCCGGCGCCTGCCCGGCGTGCCGCCCCTGGACCACGAACTCGTGCTCCTCGCTCGACCCCTCGACCAGCACCGACAGCGTCTGCCCGACCAGCTTGCGGTTTTTCCGGCGCGCGATCTGCCGCTGGATCCCCATCAGTTGCCGGTTGCGGTTGGCGGCGATGAGCGGTTTCACCTTGTCGCCCAGGAGGAAGCTCTGCGCGCTCTCCTCGTCCGAGTAGCGGAACACGCCCATGTGCTCGAACTCGGCCCAGCGGACGAAGTCGCACAGCTCGGTGAAGTCCTCGTCCGTCTCGCCCGGGTGCCCGACGATGAAGGCGGTGCGGAACGAGAGGTCGGGGATGTTCTCCCGCAGGCGCGCCACGACCTTCTTCTGCCGGTCGATCCCGTGCCCGCGCTTCATCCGCTTGAGCATCGCGTCGCTGGCGTGCTGCAGCGGCATGTCGACGTAGCGCGCGACCTTCGGGTGCTGGGCGAGCAGCTCGATGAGCCGGTCGTCCATCGTCTCCGGGTACAGGTAGAACACGCGCACCCAGGCCAGGCCGGGCACGTCGGCGACCGCCTGGACGAGATCCGCCAGGCGCGCGCGCTCCTCGCGGTCGGCCGGCTTCTTCAGATCGCGCCCGTAGGCGATGGTGTCCTGCGAGATGAGGTTGATCTCGCGGACGCCCTGCGCCACCAGCTGCTCCACCTCGCGGACCACGTCGTCGAGCGGCCGCGAGCGCTGCTTGCCGCGGAACTCCGGGATCGTGCAGAAGGCGCAGGAACGGTTGCACCCCTCGGCGATCTTCACGTAGGCGCTGACCTTGCCCTGGCTGAGGGTGCGCGGATCGCTCGCGCGGATCACCCAGTCGGCCGGGTTGCCGACGAGCATGCGCTCGGCGCCGCCCGCGAGCACCTTCTCCAGCTTGAGCATGTCGCTGGTGCCGAGGAAGTTGTCGACCTCGGCCATCTGCTCGGACAGCTCGTCGGAGTAGCGCTGCGAGAGGCAGCCGGAGACGACCAGGCGCTCGCAGCGACCGTGCTTCTTCATCTCGGCCATCTCGAAGATGGTGGAGATGGACTCCTTCTTCGCCTCGCCGATGAAGCCGCAGGTGTTCACCACGATCACCTCGGCGAGCGAGGGATCGCTCTCCACGCGGTAGCCGCTGCGCTCGGCGACGCCGAGCATCACCTCGCTGTCGACGCGGTTCTTCGGGCAGCCCAGGCTGACGAAGTGGATGGCGGGGCCCGTCTTGCTCGTGTCCTGCACGTCACTCATTCGCGGATTGCTCATTCACAGGCGCATCACTCACAGGCCGTCGTGGCCGTCACATCGTCGTTGGAGGCGTTCGGCGTGCCTTCGCACGCGCTGGTCCCGCTGCTGCCACAGGCGGCGGCGGTCCCGTAGTCGGTCGAGGAGCTCTGCCAGTAGCTGAGCGTCCCGACGTTCTTGATGTTGCAGCCGGCGGGGTACTCGAGCGAGACCCCGTCGGTGAAGGGGGTGCTGCCGGTGTACGTGAACGTGTCGAGCACGTCGGTGCCGCGCATGACGGTGACCGAGTCGCCGCCGTTGGCGAGCACGTCGTCGATGTTCCAGGCGTAGATCTGGCCCGTCAGGCCGTTGTTGATACCGGTGACGAGCGAGTCGGCGACGATGACCGTCTGGCCCGGGCCGACCTTGTACCCGTCGTTCAGCGTGGCCGTGTCGGTGGACGTGCCACGCGGCGAGCTGACGGTGATGTTGCTGAGCGCGACGGCGCAGGTGGTGCTGGGGTTGAGCAGCTCGACCCACTCGCCGCTATCGGTTCCCGCCTTCGATGCGATCATCACCTCGACGATGATGAGGGTACCGGAGACCATGTCCGGACAGATGGGCGCGCTCGACCCGTCGGTCCCGGCATCCTTGGGGCCGGCTTCGGCGCCCGCTTCGCGCCCGGGGGCGTCGTCGTCGTCGTCGCCGGAGTCGTTCTGGCCGAAGGCGCCGGAGTCCGCGTTGACGTTGTCGTCGCCGTTCTGATCATCGTCCCCGGTGGCGTTGTCGTCGTCGCCCGGGGTGGTCGTCGAGATGGGCGTCCCGGTGGAGCCGCCGACCCCCTGCGCGCACGAGACTCCGCCCGCCGTGCAGGCCAGCAGGGCCGTGGCCAGCCAGGGAATGGACGTACGGGGAAGGTCGGAGAGACGCATGAGTCGCCTGAAGAGAAGGAGCCTACGAGATTCGCATCTGCGCGACGAACCTGTCGAAGAGGTGGAGCGAGTCGTGGGGACCGGCCGCCGCCTCCGGGTGGTATTGCACGCTGGAAGCAGAAAGCTCGGGAACGGCGATCCCTTCGCTCGATCCGTCGTTCAGGTGTACGTGGGTGGCGGAAACTTCGCGTGGCAGCGTAGCGAGGTCGACGCAGAACCCGTGGTTCTGGCTGGTGATCTCGATTCGCCCGGTGGCCAGGTCCTTCACCGGCTGGTTGGTCCCGCGG
>JAMFST010000291.1 GCA_026225435.1 Labilithrix luteola | reverse complement strand
GACGGTGCAGAGCGCCGCGCCGCACGCGGCCACGATGCGCTCGCCGTCGACGACCGCGGACGGTGCCGGCTCGAAGTGGCTCACCCACGCGTTGGTGGCGTCGTCGGTGGAGACGTGCGCACCCGCCGGAAGGACGCCGACGACGTGGAGCACGCCGTCGTCGTAGGTGACGTCGAAGGTGAGCGCCTGCGCGGGGAGCGAAGGATCGGCGGCGCTGCTCGCCGTCGCCATGGTGCCTGCATGTGACACCGACGGAGCCGATGGAGCAGGCGGCGCTGACGTCGCCGGAGCGCCACACGCGACGAGCAGCAGCGCCGTCGCCGCGAGCGCGCGCTTCATCCGACCTCGACGCCGGCGAAGAACCCGTTGGCCACCCAGCTCTGGAACCAGGCCATCACCTGGCGCTCCGCCTCGGCTAGCTCCGCGGCGTCGGTCACCGTCGACTCGTCGATCGCGCCGAGCGCCTCACCGAGGGTCGCGCCGTTCATCAAGCCGGCGAGCAGCTCGGCCATCGCCGGGGTCAGGTCCATTCGCCAGAGCACGAAGCCCACGCGGTACACCGCCACCGCCGTCGGCGCCGGCGCGGTCAGATCGGGGATACCCGGCCCCTCCTCCTGCTTGAAGAGCTGGAAGAAGCGGTTCACCGGATAGCGCCCGCGCACCAGGCGCAGCGTCTCGGCGGGCGGCAGGCGCGCGTTGCCCCACGCCTCGGCGGGGATCGCCTGCAGCGCGGCGGGATCGAGCACCGGCGCCTTGGCCGCGTGGATCACCTCGACCAGCGCCCACTCGAGCTGCGCCAGATCGGTCGCGAACGGCGCCAGCTCGCCGGCGACCTCTGCGCCCGGCGCACCCTCCGCGAGGAACGCGGCCATCTTCTCGCCGTAGGGGTTCAGGCTCGGCCCGCGCGAGGGGTTGGCCGCGATGTACGCGTGGCACACCTCGGTGAAGGTGTCCTCGCCCAGCAGGTATTGCACCGCGGGGTAGTCGTCGGCGAGGCACTCGACCAGCCGGGCGCGGTAGGCGTCGTGGTACACGCCGAGCCGCGAGAGCGCATCGAGGCGGGCGTCGCCGATCACCACGCGCGCCGCTTCGTCCGCGCCGATCCCGCCGAGCGACGGGTGCGCCTTGGCACCCGCCGCCAGCCCCGCCTCGAGCGACTCCGGGTGCGTCGTCACCGCGGAGAACCACTCCTGCAGCGCACGCAGCGGCGCGGCGATCGGCTCGCCGAGCTTCACGCGTGCATCGGCGGTGGTCATCCCCGCGTGGTGCCGGGCGTGGGCGTGCGCTCTCTCCGCCGCCGTCGGCGGTCGCATCGCGCTCGCGCGCTCGTGCACCAGCACGTCGGTGCTCCCGGCCAGCGTCGGCTCCGGCTTGCGATCCTCGTGCGTCTCGATCTCGGCTTCGCTCACGACAGCACCTCCTTCGCTCGCAGCGCGTCGGCGTACACCTCTTCGAAGGGGGGGATGTCCGCGTCCCATTCGAGGAGCACCGGCGCGTGCGCCCCCAGCGCGTGCGCCTTGCCCAGCAGCTGCCAGACCGGATCCGGCACCGGCCCGATGTGCGTATCGAGGAGGTGCGTGCCGAAGTCGGTGTGCCCGGCGACGTGGAACTGCACGACCCGCTCGAGCGGTAGCCCGCGCAGGTAGCTCAGCGGGTCGAACCCGTGGTTGTGCGAGCTGACGAACACGTTGTTCACGTCGAGGAGGATCCCGCCGCCGGTGCGCTCCGCCACCCGGCCGAGGAACTCCCACTCGGTCATCTGCGCCGCCGCGAACTGCACGTAAGAGGAGGGGTTCTCCAGCGCGAGCGGCCCGCCGAGGATGTCCTGCACCGCGTGCACCCGGTCGATCACGTGGCTCAGCGCCTCCTCGGTGAGCGGCATCGGCAACAGGTCGTGCGTGTTCTTCCCGGCCACGCCGGTCCAGCAGAGGTGGTCGCTGACGATCTGCGCCGAGGTCCGCTCCTTGAGCTGCCGCAGCTCGCGCAAGTACGCGAGATCAAGCGGATCCGTCGACCCGATGGAGAGCGACACCCCGTGCATCACGATCGGGTAGCGCTCGCTGATCTGGTCGAGAATGTGCATCGGCCGGCCGGCCGTGCGCAGAAAGTTCTCGCTCAGGATCTCGAAGAAGCCGATTTCCGGACGCTGCTCGAGGATGTGGGCGTAGTGCACGGTGCGGAGCCCGAGCCCGATGGCGGACGATGAAATCACGGTTGGTCCTTCGTCATGGTTGGTCGCGAGCGCCCTGGTCTGCGGTAAGCTAGGCGATCGTGGGGAAGGTGCCCAAGGGGCCAGAACGAGACTGACATCGAGATGAAAGTACGCGCCTTCGGAGCCACGGATACCGGTCTCGTTCGATCCCACAACGAGGATGCGTTCGTCGTGCTGGCGTTCGGCTCGAGAGAGCTGACGGCAGCCGGCGTCCCGGCGAGCACACCTGCTCCGCCGACCATCCCCAGCGACGGCGGGGGCGGGGTCATCAGCGGAGACACGGCGGGGCCCGGCGTGGTCCTCGTCGTCAGCGACGGAATGGGCGGCGCCCAGGCCGGTGAGGTGGCGAGCGGGATCGTCATCGACCGCATGCGCGAGGCCATGCGCGCCTTCGCCGGCACCGCGCCCGCGGGGGAAGAGCTGCGCGACGCGGCCCTCCGTCGCGTGGTGCAGGAGGTCAGCCACCACGTCCGCCTCGCCGCGCGCGCGCCGGACAAGAAGGGGATGGGCGCCACGCTCACCATGGCCTGGCTGCAGCACGACTCTGCCGTCTTCGCCCAGGTCGGCGACTCGCGCGGCTACCTCCTGCGCGGCGGCAAGCTGCAGCAGGTCACCCACGACCAGAGCTTCGTGCAGATGCTCGTCGACTCCGGCGCCCTCACCGCCGAGGCGGCCGAGGCCTCGCCGCAGAAGAACGTCATCATGCAGGTCATGGGGCAGGAGGACGAGCTCGACGTCGTCCTCGGCCGCATCACCCTCAACGTCGGAGACCGCCTGCTCCTCTGTTCGGACGGCCTGTCGAACATGATCGAGGCGGAGGACCTGCCGGAGCTCGTCGGCCTGTCGCCGCTCGAGAAGGCCTGTGCCGCGCTGGTCGATGCGGCGAAGGACGGCGGCGGCGAGGACAACATCACGGCCGTCATCGCGGAGATCGCAGGTTGAAAAGGAGGTTCGCGACGGAGAGATGAGATCGTAACGATCTCGTCGATCTGTCGTTGACAGGGTCGGAGTGGGCGAGCTACATCTGCGCCCAAGTCGCGGGAGTAACTCAGTGGTAGAGTGCCACCTTGCCAAGGTGGACGTCGAGGGTTCGAATCCCTTCTCCCGCTCTATCACAACAAGCCCCTCGGCGCTCCGCACGAGGGGCTTTTGCCATTTTCAGGGATTCTAGCGCGGCCGGACTGCGCTGCGCTCCGTCCACCCGCGAGCGAATCCACCGGGGCGGTCCATCGTGCACTGGCGGAGCGTCGTGGCGGCGGTCAGTGAGGGCCACGGTCGTGGTTCGCTGGATCGACGCGCTGAACTTTGGCAAGTTGCGTATCGACCTCCGGGAGACGGGGCTGGGGACACCGCGCTTGCCCAGGTTCTCGCGGCACCAGGCGAGGAAGGTCGCCTCGTAACCGGCGGCCGGGATGACGTGGGCGATGACCACGGCGTCGAGGACCGCGTCCTCCTTGGCCGTGATGGCCACGTCGCTGATGAGCGGGCAGCGCGGCAGATCGAGCTGCAGAGGTAGGGGCGGTCCCGGGTCGCGAAGCCGCTGTTCCCGGCCAGTCGCTTCGCGGCCAGCACGTAGTTGCGATGGGTGAGCTGCACCAGCTTGGGGGCGCCCGACGTGCCCGACGTCGCCCGGAGATGCGAGACGTCGAAGGGGAGCTGCTGGTCCGCGAGAGCACGCGCCGGCGGGGCGAAGCGTGCAAGACGTAAGGGGTTGCCCCGCGAGGCGTTGCGGTCAACAATCGCGTTGAACGACATGAGCGACGAGCCCCTCACCCAAGCGCAGTACGACGAGCTGGGGGAAGCCTGGTCGGGCGGCCCCTTCGCGCGCTACTTCGGCTTTCGCACCACCTTCCTCGTGGGGGACAAGGTGATCGTCGAGCTCGGCGACATCCACGCCGGCAAGCTGGGAGGGAAGGGGTCCGACGCGATCAACGGCGCCATGCTCTCCGCGCTCGGCAAGCCGCGCACCTTCGAGCAGCTCAAGGCCAGCCTGCAGGAGCGCCCGCTGGTGTGAGGGTCGGGAATCGCGGGTGACGTTGACCAATAGATTATCATGCAACATACTAAGTATCATGAAGCGAGAGGTGTGGGAGGAGCTGTGGGCCAGGACGCTCCGCGAGCATCCGGACAAGGTCGCGCGGCGTCCGCCCAATGCGCACCTCGTTCGCGAAGCCGCGCAGCTGCGGCCCGGGCGCGCTCTCGACGCGGGGTGTGGACACGGGGCGGAGACGCTCTGGCTGGCTGCGCTGGGATGGCAGGTCACGGCGGTGGACTTCTCCGCCAGCGCCCTTGCTCAGGGGCGCTCGATGGCCGAGGCCGCGGGGGCGGACCTCGCGGCCCGCATCGTCTGGGCGGAGGGTGATCTGGCGACCTGGCAGGTCGAGCCCGAGCACTTCGATCTCGTGGTTTGCCTCTTCGTCCACGTGGCCGGATCGGTCGAAGAGATGGTGCAGAAAATGGCGAGCGGAGTGGCCCTCGGTGGGGCGCTGCTGATGGTCGGCCACCGCCCCATCGATCCGGTGACCGGCGCCAAGACGGCCGCTGCCGGTCAGGTGCAGGTCGCGGTGGAGGACGCGATCGCAGCGCTCGATCCGCGACGCTGGAACATCGTGGCCGAGGAGCACCTGCGCGCCGTCGCCGGCAGCGGGGTCGACGCCGTCATCTACGCGCGAAGGGTCGCCTGAACGGGCCGACCGCCCTTCAGCGCGCGGCGATGAAGAGCGCCTGCAGCGCGGTGCCGAGGAACCCCGCCTCGTCGAAAAGCTCGGTGTAGGTCTGCCCGATCCCCTCCGGATCGATCGTCGTCTTGGCGCGCATGCCGGTCCACTCGGTGCGCGGGTGGCGCCACAGGGTGATCGACAGCGAGACCGGGACGAAGGTGAACTGCGCCGGCGCGAGCTCGCCGCTGATGCCGTTGGCGGAGTCGACCATCAAGAGCAGCCGCTCGAGGGGCGTCAGCTCGCTGCCGGCGACGAGCGGGATGCGCGGACGGGCGAACACCGTGGCCGGCCCGATCTCGTGGAAGCCCCCCTCGACGAAGCGCCACTCGATGGACTCGCCGTACCCGAACGAGGGGAGGTCGGCGAAGAAGCGCTGCGCGTGCGGAGCCGGCAGCCGGGGGACCTCGCGCGCGTCCGCGACCTCGGGCACGCGACCCGGCGCAGCGGCGATGCGCCACGCGCGCGCTTCCATCGCCGTCCGCCCGCCGGCCGAGAGCCGCGCCTTGGACAGATCGATGCGAGCGCCGGGGCGCGCCATCTCCGCGGTGACCTCGATCTCCGTCGCCGGCACCGGGCCGAAGAAGTCGTAGGTGAGCTGCGCGACGCGCACGTCGCTCCGCGGGCTCGCGCTCTCCATGACGTGATGAAGGAGCGCGGCGGGCGGGCTGCCGTGAGCCAGGCCGGCTCCCCACGGGCCCACGACCGCCGGCGTGGAGGCAAAGCGACCGTCACCGAGAGGCTGGTAGTAGGCGTCGGACATGCGCGCGCACCTTACGCCCTGGCGGACGAAAAGTCCTCGGTGGGGCAACGACGCGCGGCCGTGACGGCGGGCACTGGCGACCGCGCGGTCACGCTGTCGTGCGGGCGGGAACCACGCTATCGTCCCGCTGGATGCCGAGAGTGCGAGCCCGCGTACAGGTCGTCGCGCTCGCGCTCGGGATGATCGGCGGCGCCGGAACCCTTGGCCTGGTCGCCTGCACCGTCTTCAACGGCGTGGTGTTGCCGGACGACGGGGTCGACGGGTCGATGTCCGTCGACGGCGGACTCGAAGCAGGCAACGTCGGGGACGCCACCGTGACCGGCGACGCCGCCGAGGCGAGCGTCACCCTGCCGCCCATCATGGCCGACGGCGCGCCCTATCCGTCGTTCTTCACCAATATCGACCAGGCTGTACAATTGTGCAACGACGTGGCCACCTGCACGCAGCTGGCCCCCTCGCTGCAATTCGTCATGGGGCTGCCCGTCCAGCAGGGGAACTTCAGCGCCTGCGTCGATCTCTTCGCCGGCCCCCGGCCGCCGGCCAATGAGCCCACCGCTTCGCAGCTGGCCATGCTGCAGCAGGTGCTGGCGGCCACCACCTGCGCAGCGCAGCTCGACGTGCTTCCTTACGAGGTGCTGGCCGACAACAGCTCGCTGTGCGCCGACGCGGGGGCCTACTGCGTCCCCTCGCCGACCAAGACGGGGACCACCGACACCGTGTCGTGCGACGAGGGGATCCTCTACCACTGCGCCTCGAGCGGGTTCGTCGCCGGCTCCAACTGCGACACCGTCGCCCTCGATTGTGTCACTCCGAACCCCTGCGGCGCCGGGGCGGCCTGTGACGGGGTGTTCCAGCGCTCCTGCGATCCGACCGAGGCGCGCGACGGCGGCCAGCCGAGCGAGGACTGCTCGCTCTTCGGCGCCGCCTGCGACGACGTGCTCGGCTGCGCCCTCGATGGCCGGCCGGCCACCTGCAACACCGCCGCCCCCTTCGCCTGCTCGGGCGCATCGATCACGGCGTGCATCGCCACCAACGCCGAGACCGTCGACTGCCCGGGGCTGGGTGCCACCTGCGACGACTCGCACTCCTACGCCTTCTGCGCGCTCCCCGGCGGCTGCACCCCGTTCTCCGACGGCGTGAACCAGTGCGCCAGCGACGGCACCACCATCAGCCTGTGCGTCGGGGGCGTGAACGGTAGCTACAATTGTGCAAATGTTGGCCTGGTGTGCAAGGCCGACTCGAACTTCCTCTCCAGCTGCGTGGCGCAGTAGCCGCCCGGCGAGGTCCCGCTCACGCGCTTGAACACGGCGATGAAGGCGCTCGGGCTCTCGTAGCCGACGTCGGCGGCGGTGCTCTTCACCGTGGCGCCGCGGGTGAGGCGGCGGAGGCGTGAAGCCCCGCGCCGCCACTTGACCTCCTCGACGTCCTGAGAGGAGGATTCGGGGCGGTGCCCAAGGGACGTCCTGCCGAAGTCAACGAGCCGTCTGCGCGACGGTCTCCCGGCCGCCCACCGCTTCCGCTCGAGCGAATCGTCGCGACGGCCCTGCGGCTCGCCGACGAGGAAGGCGCCGACGCGCTGTCGATGCGCACCCTCGCGCTGCGTCTCGATTCCGGGACGGCGACTCTATACCGGCACTTTGCCAACCGAGCGGAGCTGGTCGCGCAGGTGATCGACGTGGTGTTCGGCGAGATCGATCTCGAAGCGCGCAAGCTCACGCCTGCGACCTGGCAAGAGGCGCTCGGCCTGCTGGCGCGCAGCATGTTCGCGGTCCTGAGTCGGCACCGAGGGGTCGCGCAGCTGCTGGTCGGCTGCGTCCCCCGCGGACCGAATGCGATGGCGCAGCGCGAGCGCAGCCTGGCGATCCTGCTCGAGAGCGGACTGCGCCCGGAGCTGGCGGCGCGCGCGTATGCGACCCTCGCGCGCTTCGTGCTCGGGTTCGTCAT
>JAMFST010000290.1 GCA_026225435.1 Labilithrix luteola | reverse complement strand
CGGCGGCTGCCTGCACCGCCTCGGGATCGAAGCCGTGCTCGCCGCGGCGGGCCTGGAACTCGTCCCACACGCTCGTGCGCGCGGGCTGATGCCGGCCGAACACGTAGTAGTGCGCGAGTGAGTAACCGAAGAAGTTCGCGCCCTCGATGCCGCGGCGCAGCTCCTGGAGCCACTGCTTGCGCTGCCGGTCCATCACGTCGCCGTAGGCGCGCTCGGTCATCTGCTCCTTGACCTCGTCGAAGGTCGGGACGCGATCGCCGTCGCCCATCTGCACGATGAGGATCGCCTCCTTGCGGTAGGGGATCGGATCCGACGTCTCCCCCTTCTTCATCGTGGCCGAGGCTTGCACCAGCTCGGGGATGAGGGCGCTCTTCGGCTGCGGTCCGTTCGAGCCACAGGTGGTCTTGGTCTTCTGGTCGTCGCTGTACTTGGTGACCAGCGCGCAGTAGTCGGCGCCCGCCCGCGCGTCCTTGACGATGTCGAAGGCGAGCGCCTCCTTCGCCTTCTCCTGCTCCGGCGTGATCTGCGCGCCGAGACGGAGCGCGATGATGCGCAGGTCGATCTGACCGCCCTGGTCCGTCAGATCGCGCACCCAGCGGGTGTAGGCGGTCTTGGCGTCCTGCTCGGTCACGCGCACGCGGCCGCGCACGCGCAGCTGCACCAGCTTGCCCTCGAGGATCTGCCGGCGGATCTCGTCGCGGTAGTCCTGCTCGGTGAGCCCCTGGCGGCGGGCCTCGTTCAGGAGATCCTTCACGGTGATCTTCGCCGCGCCGGCGACGTTGGTGAGCGCGGTGTCCAGCTCGTCGGGGGTGACCGAGAGGTGCGACTTGTCCGCCGCCTGCTCCTCGAGCCGCTCGTCGACCATCTTGTTCAAGAGGTCCTTGAACATCTCCGACTCCTCGGCCGCCTGCTGCGCCGGCGTCGGCGCTGCCGCCGCGATCCGGTACAGGTACGGCCGGGCACGGAGCCGCAGCTCGGAGAGGAGGATGGGCCGCTCGCCCACCACCGCGACCACGCGCTCGACGATCACCGCGCCGGCGGGGCGCACGAACGCAAAACCCCCAGCCGTGAGGCCGAGGGTCAGTGCGACGTTGCGAATCCAGCGCTTCATCAGGAGAGCGTCTCTACCACGAGCCAACCATCGGTTGACTCATAGAGAAGACAGAAGCCGATCAGCGCTTCGAGTACTGGAAGCGCTTGCGGGCGCCCGGCTGGCCGTACTTCTTGCGCTCCTTCTTGCGCGCGTCGCGCGTGAGGAAGCCGGCTCGCTTGAGGATGGTGCGCTTCTCCGGATCGACCTCGCAGAGGGCGCGGGAGATGCCGTGGCGCATGGCCTCGGCCTGGGCCGAGTGACCGCCGCCGTGCACCGTCGCGAACACGTCGAACTGGTCGACCTGCTCGATGAGCTCGAGGGCCTGCCGCATGATCATGCGGGAGGTCTCGCGCTCGAAGTACTCTTCCGGGGTCTTGCCGTTCACCACGACCTGACCGGTACCGGCCTTGAGCCAGATGCGGGCGATGGCGGTCTTGCGCTTGCCGGTCGCGTAGGTGCGGTTGTCGGTGCGGTTTTCAGTACTGCTCGTGGCCATTACGAGTTTCTGGTGCTTGCGTTCGGTCTGTGCAATGCCCCGGCTACGTTTCAGCGCGTGATGGATCAGCTGCTGAGAGACCTGCGGGATTTCTGCCAGCCTTATATGG
>JAMFST010000289.1 GCA_026225435.1 Labilithrix luteola | reverse complement strand
GAGCTTCATTCACCCCGAGGACCGCGCCGCGACCATGGCTCAGTCCGACCGGCTGACCGCGCGTGAATGCCGCAGTGCGCGGATCGAAGCGCGCATTCGCCACAAGAATGGCGACTACCTCCACATGGATCTGTTCGGGGTCGACCTGCGGGATGACCCGGTCAGCATCGGGTTCCTCATCGTCTACCGCGACGTCAGCGAGCGGAAGCGGATCGAGACCGCCCTGCGGGAGAGCCGCCAGGTGCTCGAGGACGCGCAGACCGTCGCCAAGATCGGCAGCTGGGTCTCCGACGAGCAGACCGGCGCGCTCGAGTGGTCGGCCGAGACGTACCGCATCGCCGGCGTCGACCCGGGCGAGCCGATGAACCTCGAGCGCTTCTTCGCGATGATTCACCCCGACGATCTCGAGGAGGTGCAGCGCGCGGGGACCGATCCCGACAACCCCTACAACATGGTGCATCGCCTCGTGCGCCCCGACGGGACGGTCCGCTTCGTCCACGAGCGCGCGCGCACCGAGTACGATCTGAACGGGCGCCGGCTGCGCATGGTCGGCACCGTGCAGGACGTCACCGAGCAGAAACGCACCGAGGACGAGCTGCGCCACGCGCAGAAGATGGAGGCGGTCGGTCGCCTCGCCGGCGGCGTCGCCCACGACTTCAACAACCTGCTCGCCCTCATCCTCGCGCAGTGCGAGTGGATCCAGCGCGAGCTGGGCACCGACCATCCGCTGCAGCAGGAGCTACGGGAGATTGCCGGCGCCTCGCAGCGCGGCGCCACGCTCACCCGGCAGCTGCTCGCCTTCAGCCGCCGGCAGTGGAGCGCAGCGCGGCTGCTGCGCCTCGATTCGGTCGTCGTCGAGACCGAGCGCATGCTCCGCCGCCTGCTCGGCGAGCACCTGGTGATCGACGTGGAGCTGCGCTCGGGGGGCGCGGCGGTGCTGGCCGATCGCGGGCAGCTCGAGCAGGTGCTCATCAACCTGGCGGTGAACGCGCGCGACGCGATGCCGCGCGGCGGGCGCCTGTTCATCGCCACGCAGACCATCGACGTCGAGACGATGCGCCGGTTGCCGACGGGCGAGCTGGCGCCCGGGCGCTACGTGGTTCTCTCGGTGCGAGACGAGGGGCACGGCATCGACGAGCACACCATGACCCGCCTCTTCGAGCCGTTCGTCACCACCAAGCCGATCGGGGAGGGGACGGGCCTCGGCCTGTCGGCGGTGTTCGGCATCGTGCAGCAGGCGGGCGGCGGCGTGAGCGTCGAGACCACACTGAACCGCGGCACCACCTTCCAGGTGCTGCTCCCCTGGGTCGGCAAGGTCACCAGCGCCGAGGTGGAACGCGAGCGCCGCGACGAGATCCCCCGCGGCACCGAGACGATCCTGGTGGTGGAGGACGACTCGTCGCTGCGCTCGGTCATCTCCCGCATCCTCAGCTCGCTCGGCTACAAGGTGCTCGTCGCGGGGAGCGGCGACGAGGCGCTCACCGTGAGCCACGCCTCGCACCGCCCCATCCACGCGGTGCTCGCCGACCTCCTGATGCCCGGCTACGACGGCCGCACCGCGGTGCTCAAGCTGCGCGAGCGGCGCCCGGAGCTCAAGGCGATGTACATGTCGGGCTACGCCGAGCCGGAGATCTTCACGCGCGCGGACGGAGCGGTCGGTGGCGACGACGACGCGCCCATCCTGTCCAAGCCGTTCACCGCCCGCGACCTGGCGACGACGCTGCGGAACCTGCTGGATACTCTCTGAACGTCAGCCCGCCGCGCTCTTCTTCGACGGGGCCGCCTTGCTCTTCTTGGGGCCGGGCTTGGCCACCGGCTCCTCGGCCGGTGCCGGCGGGGCCGGGGCCTTCTTCGGGCCGGCGGCGGCGCTGGCCGTCTTCGCGGCGCTGCGGGCACCGAGCGACTGCGAGAGCAGCTCGACGAGATCGATGACGTTCGAGCCGCTCGCCGCGCGCGCTTCGGCGCCGCTGGTGTCGACCTTGAGGTCGCCCGCCTCGCTCTTCTCCGCCACCAT
>JAMFST010000288.1 GCA_026225435.1 Labilithrix luteola | reverse complement strand
TCGCCAGCTCCTCCTGGTCGCGCGTCTCGTCGTCCACGGTGTAGCGCCGCGCGGCGAGCACGCCGTAGGCTCGGGAGGCCAGGCGTGTCCCCAGGCCGCGCTTCCACGGTGCCCACGCCGACTCCGGGCCACGGGCGAGGCGCGACGGCTCCTCCCGCGTGCTTGCTGCCAGGGAGAAGAGCTCGCGGAAGCTCATCATGAGCGGGCGCCACCGGTCGGGATCGACCCTGTCTTCCCCGCGCAGCAGCGACTCCTCCACGTGCGTCTGCTCGATGTGCACCTCGATCGCGCAGGCGGGTATCGCCATCCGACGATCGGCGCGCGCGAACGGTCGGAGGCTGACCACCTTCGCCTCCAGCTGCACCTGGCACTCGGCGATGCGCGGCGCCTTCACCACGTGCGACTCCACTGCGGTGAGCCCCGCGCGGGTGAGCTTGTCTGCTTCGTGGCGCCAGCCCATGGCCGCCTTGTGGAAGGGGACACGCACGGAGCCGGTGGTGCGGGTGAGGCGGTTGACCGCGTCCACGTTGCTCTCGGAGGCGAGGTTGAGCACGCACTCTCGCTCCCTCTTCAGGTTGGTGACGGTGTGCGAGCTGGCGTCGAAGCCGAGCATGCAGCTCCAGCCGAGCCACCAGGCCGACGACATCGGCGCCACGTTCACCGTGCCGTCCTCGTTCAACGTGCTCACCAGGATGACCGGCGTTCCCCAGTAGTGGATCGCCGGGGCGATGGTGCGGTGCATCCAGCTACGAGGCCGAGACCGCGATTGCGGCGAGCGCGTCGGACAGGCTCGTCACGCCGCGGGACATGGTGCCGCCGGCGGCCACGTCGATGCGGCCGGCGTTGTGCGCCTCCTGCAGCTCGCAGACGAGACGGGCGTACCCGGCTCCGAGTCCGCCCGCTTCGAGCGCGCTCGACCAGGCTGGCCGCGGGAGCGCTTCAGCGGTCACCGGAGCGCCGAGGCGAGCGGCGAAGGCGGCGGCGACGTCGAGCGACGAGTAGCGCTGCGGACCTTCCAGGTGAACGATGCGCGGGCACGACGGCGAGGTGAGGAGCCGCGCGGCCTCGACGCCGACATCGCGCGCCGCCACCGTCGGAAAGCGCTTGCTGACCGGGTGGTGCATCGTCGGCAAGCGCCCCGTGGCGCGCACGAAGGTCGCGTACCGCTTCCAGTTCTCCATGTGCTCGGCCGAGCGGAGAAAGGTGAGCCGCCCGGGCACGTCGTCGAAGCGGCGCTCGAGCGCGTGGAAGATCGTGGTCACGCCGGTCCCCTCCGGCTGCTCGGCCCCGTAGTCGGAGAGCAGCACCAGCGCCGGCGGCTTCGTCCGCTCGACGGCGGCAGCCATCGCCTCGATGATCCGCTGCGCGTCGGCCGCCGGATCCGCGGCGGTCGCGTCGAGCGCCACGAGCAGGAGGGCGCCTTCCGCTCCGTCGAGCGCGCGCGCGATGGACGCCTCGTCGTGCAGATCGGCGGCTGCCAGCTCCGCTCCTCGTTCCGCGAGCTCTCCTGCTCGCGCTCGCGCCACGTCGCGCACCACCGCGCGCACCGCCTGCCCTGCCCGCCGCAGCTCCGTCACCGCAGCCCGCCCCACGTTTCCCGTCGCTCCGAAGATCACGAACATGGGAGGAACCTAGCGAGCCGCCGCACACCGGTCGCGGACGTGCGGCCGCGGGTGAGCACGATTGGCCGGCGCCGTCGAAGCTGGCGGGGCTACGCCCCCTGCCGGCGCAGCTCGCGCGGCGTCACGCCCAGACAGCGGCGCATCCAGCGCGCGAGGTGGCTCGGATCGGAGAACCCGGTGCGAGCGGCGACCTCGATCAGCGGCGTCCCCTCGGCGAGCAGCAGGCGCGCGCGCTCGACCCGCCGCTGCATCACGTACTCGTGCACGGCCACGCCGGTGGAGCGCTTGAAGAGGGTCTTGAAGTGCGAGACGCCCAGCTCCGCGACCGCCGCGAGCTCGCCGAGGGTCAGCGAAGCGTCGAGGTTGGTCTCGATGCTCTCCTGCACCCGCGCCAGCTGCGGACGCGACAGACCGTGACGCGGCGCCGGCGCTGCGGTCATCCCGGCAGCGACGCGGTAACGAGCGACCAGACGCGCCGCGAGCGCCATCCCCAGGCTTTCGCCGTACAGCCAGTCGACGCGCTCCGTCGCGGGCATGGTCAGCTCGGCCTCCAGCGCCCAGGCGATGTGCTCCACCTGCGGATCGCGCAGCTGGTACTGCGGCACCAGCGCGACACGATCGGCATGCACCCCGAGCCCCTCCGCCGCGCTCGCCAGCAGCGGAGCCGAGAGCGTCACCCGCAGCACGCGCGTCGCGCGGTCGTCTTCCCACGAGCCGGCGACACCGGCGGGAACGAGGTCGATGTCGCCGCGGCTCTGCAGACGCGCGTGGACCCGCCCGTCGAAGCGGCACGTCGCCCGCACCGGGCGGCCCAGGTGAATCCCCAGTTGGACGTGCGGCGACGCCTCTCCCCGGGTCACGCCGGCCGACGTGGCGACGACGGCGACCCCGAGCCCGTTCGAGCTGCGACGCGACTCCAGCACCGTGGTCATGCCCGCAGAATAGCGCCCCGCCAGGGAAGACCAGGCGCTACGGTGCGGCGCACGCATGACCCAGCCTGTTTTCGCGCGTCTCTTCGCGGCCTCCCTGGTCATCTTCGCCGGCGTCGCGGCCCTGGGCAGCAGCGCGTGCCTCGAGAGCCCGCTCGGCTCCACCGCCTACTCGCAGGCCATCGCCACCAACAACAAGACGTACGACGGCACCGGCGCGAACAACCACGACTTCTCCGACGCCGTGCAGGCGAGCGCTGCGCACGACATCCCCTGCCCCATCACCCAGGTGAAGGCGCACTGGGCGAAGGACCACGACTACGTGGCCGAGGGGTGCGGCACGCGCATCAACTACACCACCAAGCAGAAGTTCGCCGTCCCCTGGCGGGTCACCCTGGTGAGCCGGGCGAAGCTCGACGGGACGGCGGCGCCCGTGGCGACGGCGAGCGCCGCGACCGCTGCCACCGTCGGGGCCACCCCGGCGACGACCGGCACCGCGGCCTCGGCACCGCCGGCCTCGACCGCTGCAGCGACGACCGCCGGCGGCTGCAGCAAGGACACCGACTGCAAGGGGGACCGCATCTGCGTAAACGCGGTCTGCGTCGACCCACCGCCGACACCGGTGCGACCATGAGCGCGACCTCGCCCGCCGGGGTCGCCAGGACGCTGGCGGCACGATAAGTTCGCTTCCGATGAGACGCTTCGAGCTCAGCGAGGGGACGAGCAACAAGTTCTGGCAAGTCGAGCGCGCCGACCTGGTCGTGCGCGTGAACTTCGGCCGGATCGGGACGGCGGGACAGACACAGGAGAAATCCTTCGCCAGCAGCGACGCCGCGCAGACGGAGCTCGACAAGCTCGTCAAGGAGAAAGTGAAGAAGGGCTACGCCGAGGTGGCGGGCGAGGAGAGCGCCGTGAAGGTCGCCGTGTCCGCCGCCACCGCGCGCCCGGCGAAAGCGAAGGCGGCGCCGGTCGCGCCACCGGCGGCCACTGCGACGCCCGTGTCGCCGCCGGTTCCTGATCCGCTCGAAGCGACGGAGGCACGGGTGGCGCCGCCGACACACCCCGCCATCGCCTGGACCGACGCGGCCCTCCGCGAGGTGGCGCCCATC
>JAMFST010000023.1 GCA_026225435.1 Labilithrix luteola | reverse complement strand
GGTCGTCGAGACCGCGTGCAACGGCGTCGACGATGACGGGGACCAGCTCGTCGACGTGCTCCTGCCGGTCGGGGCCAACGCCTGCACCACCGGTGGGCGGGGCGCCTGCCACGACGGGTTTGCCGCCTGCGAGCGCGGAAAGCGAGTGTGCCTTGCGCCGCCTCCGACGCCGGAGGTTAAGGACGGCGTCGACAACGACTGCAACGGGGTGATCGACGACGTCGCGCCGGTGCCGGCGGCGGTGCACGGTCGCGCGCTGGTGCTGGCGCCGCCTTATGCGCAGAAGGAGGCGGCGGCGGATCTCTCGAACGTGGCGAGCGCGCTCGCCCAGGCGGGCGTGCCCTTCGATCGGCCGAGCGGCGACGCGGCGTGGACGGCGGCGCTGGAGCAGCTCGGCGCCGGGGACCGCTACGCGCTGGCGGTGGTGCCCGGGTACCTCATGGGATCGGCCGTGAGCGGGACCGCCGGAGAGAAGCTGCGCCACTTCGTCGAGCGGGGCGGGGTGCTCGTGCTGTTCAAGCCGATCGGCAGCGCGGAGACGAGCGCCGCGTGGGAGCTCGCCGGTCTGCGGCGCTCGGCGCGTCACCGCGACGTCGAGAGCCTGCGGTTCGAGGACGCGCTGCCGGCGGCGCTCGCCGCGATCGACAGCCCGGAGGAGCGGACGGTGCCGATCAACCGATCCGCGACGGTGGAGAAGGAGCGGGTGGAGGTGTACGCGCTCGAGCCCGATCCGCTGGCCGGCACCCAGGTGGTCGCGCGCGGGCAGGTCGGGGCGCTCAGCTTCCCCGTCTTCACCCGCCGCCCACTGGGCAAGGGGGCGGTGTACGCGCTGGGGCACGATCTTTCGACCTTCGCGGCGCCGCGCTGTTACCTCAATTGCTTCGAGCCCTCGGGGGATCTGCTGCGGCTCTTCCTCCTCGGGGCGCTGCGCGAGGCGACGGCGGGGCACCTGGTGACGCTGGCGACGGCGCCCGAGGGGGCGAGCTCCGCGCTGCTCTTGCTCCACGATCTCGACGCGCTGGAGGCCACCAACGCGGTCGTCGGCAACGAGCCGGCGGCCGTGCAGATGGCCCGGATGGAGAGCGCTCATCACGCGCGCGCCACGTTCGCCTTCACCACCGAGGACGACGAGCGGCTCCCGGCGTCCGCGCTCTGCGCGCTCGGAATGTGCGCGGCGGCGGCGCACGGCGTGCACCATCCGCTCGGCTTCGCCGCCTTGCCCCGCGGCCGCTGCAGCGAGTCGATTCTCTCTTCCGCCTACCCGACCGCCGCGCCGACGGTGTGCGGCGAGGTCACCTTCGCGGCCAAGCAGATCGCCGGGCAGTTCGGTCAGCGCCCGCGCCTGTGGACCTCGCCGTATCTCGCGCCGAATCCGGCGCTCTTCTCCGTGCTGGTCGAGCAGGGGTTCCTCTTCGACGCCGGGTTCGCCGTCGGTGATCTTCCGTACAATCTTCCGGTCGACACGAGCACGCTGGGCGGTCACCAGGAGCGGTTCCAGCACGCGCCGCTGCTCGAGTTTCCCGTCGCCGGCGAGGACGCGCTGGAGGTCCCCGGCGGCGCAGCAGGAAGCGCGGCGCACCGGCTCGAGCTCGATCCGCGCTCGGCGCGACGCTTCATCGCGATGTGGGACTACCTCGCGCTGCGCAACGCCGACAACGAGAGCGCGAGCACCATCCTGTCGCACCTGCGCATCCACGGAGGCGGCGAGCCGTACCTGCCCGCGAAGATCCAGGCGGTGGCGGCGTTGCTGGAGGACGTGGCGCGCGCTCGCTACGGGCAGATCCGCGCCTTGCCGGTGGAGACGATGGGGGACTTCTGGCGCGCGCGTCTCGGGAGCGCTCTCGAGGCGAGCTACGACGACGCGCACGGATACAGCGGTGAGCTGGTGATCGGGGCGGAGACCGCGCCTGGGCTGACGCTCGAATTCGGGGACGCGGTGACGCGCTTCGACTGCGCCGCCTGCGGCCCGGTGCGCATCGGCGGGCAGCGGGTGGTGCTCATCAACCTGCCGAAGCCGCACGCGCGGCTGCACTTCGTGGCGGCGGTGCGCTGACACCATGAAGCGAGTCGCTTTCCTGACCTGCGCCTCCGAAGCGAACCTCTGCGAGGACGACCGTTCGCTCGTGCCGATGTTTCGCGCGCGTGGCGTCGAGGTCGTGCCTTGCATCTGGGATGGACCGGACGTGGTCGACCTCGACGCGATGGACCTCGTCGTCGTCCGGTCGTGCTGGGACTATCACGAGAAGACCGCGGAGCTCTGCGCCCTGATCGACTCGTTCCGCGGGCGTCGCGCACCGCTCGTCAACCCTCCGGAGGTGGTGTCCTGGAACCTGGACAAGGTCTACCTCCGTGACCTCGAGAAGCGAGGCGCTCGCCTCCCCCGATCCCTGTGGCTGGAGGTCGGTACCGCGACCACCCTCGCCGAGGCGGCCGACCTGCTGGGAACGGACGACGTGGTGGTGAAACCTCGGGTGTCGCTGTCCGCGGTCGACACCTTTCGCCTCTCCGGAACGTCCGGGGAGAGTGCGGCGCGCTTTCGCGCACTGGCGGACCGCAAGGCGCTGATCGTCCAGGAATTCGTGCCGGAGATCGTCCACGGCGAGTGCTCGCTGATGTTCTTCGACGGGGCCTTCTCGCACGCCGTCCGCAAGGTCCCTGCCCGGGGAGACTTCCGGGTCCAGGCCGATCACGGGGGAACACGCGAGGTCATCGTCGCCCCCGGACCGTGGATCGCCGAGGCGACGGAGCTCCTCGGCGAATTGCCCGCCATGACCTACGCCCGCGTCGACGTGGTCGCGACTCCGCGAGGCCTGGTGTGGATGGAGCTGGAAGCGATCGACCCGATGCTGTTCTTCGCCTACGAGCCGGATGCCTCCGAGCGCTTCTTCACGGCCGTCATGGCGCGCTCTGGTCGCTAGCCGACCGTGTGCAGGCGCGACTTCTTCGCCGCCTCGCGCACGGTGAGATCCGGATCGCGCAGCAGCTCGGCGCAGCGGGCGCGCAGCCCGTCGTCGTCGACCGTCGCCAGCGCCTGGAGCGCGGCGATGCGCACGGCCGGCGCCGGATCGCGCAACGCGGGCGCCACGAGCGGAGCCCAGCCCGCCGCACCGAGCGCCCCCAGCGCCAGCACCGTGGCCGCGCGCAGCCCCACGTCGGCCCGCGTTTGCAGACCGGCGGCCAGCCGTTCGGACACGGCGGTCACCCGCGGCTCCTCGCGGAGCGCCATCCGCACGTCGAGCGCCGTCTGACCGAAGGCGCGGGCGAAGCGACGCAGGCCGTCGTCGTCGGGCAGACCGGCCAGGCTCACGAGCGTGGCGGCGCGCACCTGCGGGCTGGCGTCCTCGAGCATCGCCGCCAGCGCGTCGAAGGTGCCCGGCAGCGGCGCTCCGGCGCGGATCGCCTGCTCTTCGATGGCGCGCACCGCGGCCAGGCGCACCGTGGTGGACGGATCGCGGCGCAGCGAGGAGGTGCGCAGGAGCGCGTCGCTGCGGAGCATGAGCGCCTCGAGCACCGCGACGCGCACCTCCTCCTGCGGATCGAGCAGCAGACCGTCGACCGAGCGGGTCGCCTCGGGGAGCGGGAGAGCCGCGAGCGCCCGCACGGCCCCGGCGCGGACGACGGCCACCTTGGAGCGCGCCAGGTGCTGCAGGAGCGGCAAGGTCTCCACGCGGGCCATGCGCGCGAGCACGCGGATGCCGGGCACGAGGAGCGCGGGGATGTCGTTCCCCATCAGCTGGTCGAGGAAGGGGAACGGGTCGTCGCGGAAGCGGTCGGCGATCATCTGCTCGATCACTGCCTGCACTTGCGGAGCGCCGGCGCCCAGGCGCGCCACCAGCGCGTCGGTCACCTCGCGTTCGCTGCGCAACGCGAGGGCATGCGCGGCGCGGACCGCGACCTCGGCGCTCGGATCGGAGATGGCCTTCGCCAGCGCTCTGCGGGCCCGCGCGTCCGCCGCACGTGAAGCGAGCGCCGCGGCCGCCTCCATGCGCACGTGCTCGTCCGGATCCCCGGTGAGCGCGTCGGCGAGCGGCTCCACCGCCGTGGCGCGCGCCGAGCGACCGACCGCCTTCACCGCCAGGCGGCGCGCCTCGACGTCGAGGCTGGTGCGCAGGAGCTGCTCGTACTGCGTCTGCATGGTGCGATCGATCTCGCCGGCGGTCGCCAGCGGATCCGGATCGTCGAGGCGCAGGGCGTTGAAGAACGCGGCGCGCACCTCGGGGTGCTCGCGGGCGACGAAGCGGACGATGCGCCCCAGCGTACCGGCGTCGGCGACGGCGGCGAGGACCCGGGCGAGCGCCTCGTCGGTGCCGACCAGCGCCAGGGCGACCCACCCCGCCTCGGGGAGCGCCAGGGGGATCAACGCGACGACGCGGTCGTACACCGCGGCCCCGCCGACGCGGGCGAGCATCACGAGAGCGCGGTTGCGCACGAACGAATCGGGGTCGCGCAGGCGTCGCTCGAGCGCCGGTACCACGCGCGGATCGGTCCCGTTCTGGCCGAGCGCGTTCACCACGGCGGCGCGCACGTGGTCGTCCGGATCCCCCTCGGCGGTGAGCAGCGCCGACACCGAGCGCTCGCCGGTGATCTTGGCGAGCGCGCCGGCGGCGCTGGCGCGGAGCTTGGCGTCGGAGCCGGCGAGGAAGCGGGTCAAGGTGAGCACGCTGGCCTCCTCACCGACGTGCCCGCCGGTGCGCCCCAGCGTCCAGGCGATGCCGATCTTCACGTCGAGGCTGGCGGTGCGCTCGATCTCGTCGAGGCGGGCGAAGAGCGGCCCCTTGGTGCCGCGCGAGTGCTCCGAGCGCTCCGATTGCGAGAGCGCGTCGGCGATGCGGTCACGCATCTCCGGAGACGAGCCGGCGAGCGCGCGCAGCAGCCCCTCGAACGCCTCGTCGGTTGCCTCCGCGCCGAAGGCCGCGACGGCCGCCATGCGCACCTCGAGCGACGCGTCGGTGAGGCGGGCAAGGAGCGGCTGGATGCGCAGCTCGCCTCCGCGTGCGCCGAGCGCGGTCACCGCGCGGAGCCGGACCGTGTCGCTCGGGTCGACCGTCGCCCGGACGAGCAGCGCGTCGGTCACCGCGGCCCCTTCGCCGGTGAGCCGGTCGAGCAGCACCACCACGTGCGTGCGCACCGCGACGGTCCCATGGTCGTACGCCTCCACCAGCGCGGCGGCGTGCGGCTCGATCTGCGCCGGGGCGAACTCGGTGAGCGCTTCGGCCGCCGCCTCGCGCACCGCTTCTTCGCTGTCGGTCAGGCGCGCCACCAGCTTGGCGACCGCGCCGTCGGCCTTGAGCCGCCCGAGCGCCTCGGCCGCGGCGGCGCGCACGGGCCACATCTCGTCGTCCAGCGCGACGATGACCAGCGGAGCGGAGCGGGTCGATCCGAGCTCTCCCGCCGCGCGCGCTGCGGTCGCCCGCACCTCGAAGGACGCGTGATTCACGTAGGCGACGACGCTGTCCGCCAGCCCGACCCGCCCGAGCTCGAGGAGCGCCTCGTAGGCGCGCGTTCGCCCCGCGCGATCCGACCCGGTGAGCGCCGTGACCTTCGCCTCCAGGTACCCGACGCGCTCGAGCGCCAGGGCCGCGCGCCGTCGCACCTCGGGGTTGGCGTCGCGCAGGCTCGACTCGAGCGGTGTCGTGTCCACCACGCGGATCGTCTCGAACGCCTCGAGCGCGCGCAGGCGGGTCGCGTAGTCCGGATCGGCGAGAGCGGCGACGAGCACGTCCACCGCGCGCTCCCCCTCGAGCCGGGCGAGCGCACCGGCCGCATGCGCGCGCACCTGCGGCGCCGGATCGCGCAAGGTGGCCCGCACGATGGCCCCGATGGCGCGCACGTCCCCGATCGCCCCCAGCGCCTCGGCGGCGACCATGCGCAGGCGGTCGTCGCGATCGTGCAGGCGCGCCACGAGCAGATCGGTCGCCCGCGCGTCGGCGATGCGCCCGAGGATCTGCGCTGCCCATACCCGCGCGCCCGTCGCCTGCCCGTCCTCCAGCAGATCCATCAGCGCGGGCACCGCCGCCGCGCCGAAGGTGACCAGCGCCTCGCCCACGTTACGTGTCGCGCGCTCGTCGGCGTCTTTCAGCTCGGTCACCAGCAACGGGATGGCCGACGCGTCGCGCAGCTTCGCCAGCGCCCCCGCCGCGGCGATCTTCACCGACGCCTCGTCCTCGTAGCGATCGCGCAGCACCAGCACCAGCGCCGGCACGGCTGACGACAGACCGGCGTTGCCCAGCACCTCGGCGGCGCGCGTCCGCTCGGTCCACTTCACCCCCTCGCGCAGCCGGGCGGCGAACGTCCTGTCCAGCCCGAGCTCGCCGAAGAGCGCCGCGGCGCGCGCCTTGTGCGCCGGATCGACCTCGCCGAGGAGCCCGACCACCGCGCGCTCCACCGTCTGCGCGTCGAAGCGAGCGTTGAGCGCGCGCGCCAGCTCCGGCACCTGTGTGTCCACCGACTCGATGGCGCCGTCGGCCAGCTTCCGCGCCTCGGCCACGCGCACGAGCGCCAGCGCCGCCGCCCGCCGTCGCAGCCACTCGCGGGTCAGCACCCACGCCGTGGGGACCGCGGCCAGCACCACCAGCGCGGCCGTCACCCACAGGGCCAGCGCCAGGGTGATGCCCCCCCCCTCGTTCATGAGCGAGGGCGGGCGAGGAGCTCGGTGATCTTCTGCACCACCAGGGCCGGGTCGATGGGCTTGTTGAGGAACTCGTCGGCGCCCGACTGGAAGGCCCAGAAGCGGTCGGCCTCCTCGGTCTTGGCGGTCAGGATGATGATCGGCATCGCCGGGTGCGCGCGCTTGATGGCGCGGCAGGCCTGGTAGCCGTTCACCTCCGGCATGGTGACGTCGAGGACGACGAGATCCGGCTTGTCGCGCTCGACGCTGGCGATGGCCAGCTCGCCGTTGTGGGCGATGGTGGTGCGGTAGCCGAGCGACTTGAGGCGCAGGTCGAGGAACTCGAGCCCCTTGGGGTTGTCGTCGACGAGGAGCACGTGGCTCCCGGCGCGGCCGCCGGGACCACCGGCGTTCCCTGCGCCCGGCCGAGCGGGGAGGGGCGGCGGAGCGCTCACGAGCCGCCCCCGGACGAGGCGCCGGTGACCACCACCGCGGCGCAGCGCAGGACCAGGTCCCGCAGCCGCTCCAGGTTGGTCGTGTCGAGCGGTTGCGAGCGCAGGGCGCCCATCGCCGAGAGCAGCTCCTGCGCGGCGCCGGCGTCCTTCACCAGGAGCACGTTGGTGGTGCGCGCGCGCATGTCGAGCGGGAGCCGGACGACGAAGGCGGCGCCCGTGCCCGCACCGCGAAGCTGATCGCGATCGCGCACCAGCACCTCGCCGCGATGCGCCTCCACCGAGGCGCGCACCACCGCGAGGCCGATGCCGCTGCCGGGCGTCGACCGATCGCGCGGCAGCCGCGTGCCGCGCTCGAAGATGCGCTCGCGATCGGCGAGCGGAACGCCGGGCCCTTCGTCCTCCACCACCAGCTCGGCAAACTCCCGCAGCGCGAGCACCTTGGCGACGGGGAGCGCGCCCGCGGTCTCCTCGCTCGCTCGGTCCTCCGGCGCGCGCCGGCCCAGCGACAGGCGCAAGGTTCCGCCGCGCGGGCTCAGCTTGATCGCGTTGACCACCAGGTTGGTGATCACCTGCTTCAGCGCCACCGAGTCGCCCCACACCGACACGTCGCCCACCGCGTCGACGTCGATGGTCACGCCGCGCTCGGCCGCCATGTACGCGAAGAGCTGCGCCGTCTCGCGTGCCAGCTTGCCGAAATCGATGAGCGCCCGCCGCGGCCGCGCCCGCAGCGCCTCGCTCAGGTTCCCCAGGCGGAACGTCCCGCTCCCGCTGGGCGAGCTGGGTCCGGCGCCGGCCGCAGCTCC
>JAMFST010000287.1 GCA_026225435.1 Labilithrix luteola | reverse complement strand
CTACGCGCATCGGCGCACTCGCGTCCGTGTCGTGTGCCCATGGACTGCAGCCCTTTCCGGGAGCCCCTGCGTGCACCTCGGTCGTCGCCGACGCGGGAGCCATCGACGGCGGTGGCGCGGACGGTGGCCTCGCGGCGAGCGGCGGCGCCTCCAGCGATTCCGCGGATAGCTCCTCCTGCTCCACCGGTGCCCGAGGCCAAGGGAGCACGCTCCCCTTCACCGGAGCGCTCGCGTGGCTCGGAGTCTTCGGCGCGATGCGACTTCGCCGCCGCTTGCGGACCAGAGCGGGAAAGTAGGACCGGTCGTCGCTCTGCGCTTCTGAGGAAGTTTCGACTCCGCAGCGATTTTTCTTCTTTGATATAAGAAAAAAATCGCGATTCCATGCGGCATCGATCATGACGACCCTCAAGACGATCCTCGGCGCCGGCCGCTACGAGCAGATCCGCGCTCTCATCACCGGGGCGTTCCCCGGCCCCGGAAATCCGGTCACCGACGACATGGTCGATGCGATCGTCGGTGAGCTGCAGCGCCGCGCGCCGCCGGGGCTGGAGAAGCTCGGGCTCCCCCCGGTGTCGCCTCCCCTCGAGACGGCAGCGACCGCGACGGCCGCCACGTATCCGCTCTATGTCGCCCACGCGACCCACGTGCGGGGCCTGGCGATGGGCTCCACGGAGCCGTTCCACTCGTCGTTCGTCGGCCAGCTCCCGACGGTGCGGGTCCCGCTCCCCCTGTCGCTGCAGTACACCAACACCTCGGTCGCGACGGCGATCGGTACCGTCGATTTCGCCCGCGATCACCTGGCCGGATCGGTCGATCTCGTCGCGCGGCTCTTCGCCGGGACGCTCGGCTACACGCCGGCGCGAGTGGACCTGATCACCCCGGCGCGGGAGTACGGCTCACGCTTCGGGGCGATCGCCATCTACCTCGGCTACCGCAACGCTGGCGACGGCTCGCCGAGCTTCTACGTCCTCGAAGCCGGGCTCGCGACGGGACAGGCCGCGATGCTCTACCTCGGGCAGACGATGGACAGCGTCATCGTCCAGACGAGCGGGTACCAGCCGACGCCCTTCTCGTCGCCCGACAACGTCTACCGCGGGACGTTGCTCGTGCAGAACGGTCAGCCCGTGCAGCTGGTCGTTCAGGCCAACGCACCGGGACTGCCGCACTACATCCAGGTCACCATCGAGTACGAGCCGGTGACCGCCGCTCCGGCCATCGCGCCGATCGCTTTGACGGTAGACGCGATCGGACGAGTGGCCGCCATCGGCGAGAAGATGGGGGTACCCATCGGCATGCCGTCCTTGCTGGAGGACGTCTTCGCCGAGCTCGCCCTCCTGCTCCTCTCCTGGATCGAGAAGCCAGGATCGAAGACGACGGCTCCCACCGCTCTCCCGGCGGCCGCGCGCGCCGCAGCCCCCGTCCGGAGCCCGCTCGCCGATCGGCTGGTGTCGCTCGCGCGTGAGCTGGTCGGCAACTTCCAGCCCACCAGCCACGTCGCCGGCGTCTCCTCGGCCTCGGGCCGGACCGTCACGCTGTCCACGACCGTGCGCGATCAGCTCGCGGCGCTCGTCCGGGACGTCGATCAGACGAACGTGGCCGTCCCTCCGGAGGTCATCGCGCCGCTCTTCGCCGGCGTCGACGTGGCGAAGACCGCGGATCTGTCGGCGCTGCCCAACGGCGCCACCGTCGTCGCCGCGATCCGCGCGCTCGAGCTCGGCACCGGAGCCAACGGCTCGCTCACGGGCTCGGGGCCGCGGCAGACCTGGGCGAACCAGATCGCGAACCAGGTGGTGCAGCCGCTCTCCATCTATTCGCCCATTTCACTGAACGACCCCACGGACGGGCAGTCGATCCAGGTGGTGTTGACGAGCGCCCTCGCCACCGGCTGCGTGGTCAAGGCGGCGGGCTCCGGCCACTCGTACTCCGACGTCGCCACCACGCCCGACTTCTTCGTCGACACGCACGGGCTCTCCCGGCTCGCCAGCGTGGAGGCGCCGATCACCGGGCAGCTCTCCGCGTCGGTCCTGCGCAGCACCTTGCCACTCGCGCTCGGCGCCATCCAGTGGCCCGCCTACGAGCCGGCGACGAACCTGGCGCTCGTCGAGATGGAGGCGGGGATCACCATCGCGGCGCTCAACCAGGCGCTCGAAGCCTGGAACCTCGGCCTGACCAACATGGGCGGCTACGACGGCCAGACGATCGTCGGCGCCATCTCGACGTCGACCCACGGCTCGGGTGTCAGCCTCGGCCCCTTCCCCGACATGGTGCGATCGGTCGTCCTCGCGACCACCGGGCGCTGGAACGGCAAGACCGTGGGCGGCGCGGCGCCGGGCAACGGCGTGTACTACTATCGTATCGAGCCGGCGGACGGCATCACCGACCCGACCAAGTACGCCGATCCGCTGATCCAGCTGATCCAGGACGACGACTGCTTCAACGCGACCATCTGCAACATGGGGACGTTCGGAGTCGTCTACTCCGTCGTGCTCGAGGTGATGCAGATGTACTGGCTCACCGAGACCCGCTACCTGACCACGCTCGACAAGGTGCTGAGCGATCTCGCGCCGAACCCGGCGAACCCCGGCGGACTGCCCGACGTCCTCGCCAACACCCGCAACTACGAGGTGTTGATCCACCCCTACCCGCTCGACTGGTTCCAGATCGTTCCGATGGACCCGACGAAGAGCCCGTCGACCTACTACCCGTATTTCCACTGCCTCGTCACCGAGCGCAACATCGCACCCCAGCCGAGCGTGCCGAAGGGCCACGCGGCCACGCCGGACTGGCTCGGTCGGATCCT
>JAMFST010000286.1 GCA_026225435.1 Labilithrix luteola | reverse complement strand
CGAAGAGGGTCGGCAGGTAATCGGCGAAGTCCTGGTTGACCGAGCGGTCTGCCGAGCGCTTGCGGTGGATGTCGGCGGCGATGTCCGGGCGAGACCGGAGCACGTCGTCGTTGATCTGCTTCTCCGGCGGCGCATCCGCCAGCCGGGTGTCGCTCTCGGCGTCGATCACGTCGTCGACGCCAGCGAGGACCGACAGCGCCTCGCGGGCGCGGATGACACCGGTCTCGGAGCTCTTCACCTGCGCCTCGTCGGTCTGCAGCTCCTGGGCGGCGCGGACCTCGTCGATCTTGTTGCCGATGCCGCCGAGCAGGCGGGAGTGGGCGTAGTCGTAGTGACCGCGCGCGTTGACCCGGGCGAGCTCCGCGGCGGCGAGCAGGCGGCGCTGGGCGATGACCGTCAGGTAGGCGCGCGCCGTGGCGATGGCGACGTTGCGGCGGATGTCCTTCTCCGACGCCTTGGCGATGTCCAGGTTCTCCCCGGCGCGATCCCAGTTGGCCCAGCGCGTCGGCGCGAGCACCGGGACGGTCAGCTGGATGTTCCCGGTGAGCAGGTGCGACGGCGTGTAGGGGACGATGACGGTTCCACCGGGCGTGCCCTGCGGCGTCGTCACGCTACCGCCCAGCGTGCGGGAGCCATCGAGCTGGGTGAACTGGCCGTTGCCGTAGAGGGTCGGCAGCGCGTAGGAGCGCGCTTGCTCCATCAAGCCGTAGCTGCGGTCGATCTCCTCCTTGGCGGTGAGCGCGGTCGGGTTGCGCTTGAGCGCGCGGTTGACCGCGTCCGGCAACGTCACCCGCTCGCTGGCGGCGGGGACGTCGGAGCTGGGCTCACCGGGGAGCGCGCCTTCGGCGGTCAGCGCCGAGGGCGGGGTGGTCGACGACCCGCTCGCCTGCTGCGGCGGAGGAGGAGGAGCCGCGTTCGTGCCGCCGGCCTCCTGGCTCCAGGCGCTGGTGGACAAAAGAACGAATGTGAGAGCCGTCGCGCACGACGCGAACGAGGGATGGTTGGACACGCGCCGCACTTGACACCTCGCAGGAGTTGATGCCGCGGGTGTACGTCATATCGCGTCAATCTGCCTGTATTTTCGTCATTTCGGAACGGCGGAGCTGATCGCGTTTCGAGAATGCGGATTCCGCAGTCGCGCGCGAATTAGGTGCGCGCTTTTCGCATCTACGGAGACGCCGGCGCGTCGTCGTCGCTCGACGTCTCGAAGGGGGCGTCGGTGTCGACCCACTCGAGGCGCGACATCGGCGTGTCGTCCTTCATCGACGCGAGCGGCGCCACCGCGCGCAGCATCTGCTTCACCTGCAGCGGCAGGGCGGAGAGCACGCTGCCGTCGAGCGGCGCGCTGCTCAGCCCGGCGAGCTTGAGCGCCAGCTCGAGGAGCGACTCGTCCGGCGGCGGGAACTCGGCGACCGGTGCGTCGTCGGCCAGGTTGGCCGAGGAGCGCGCGGCAGCGAGCGCCTGGCGCAGACCGCCCATCTCGTCGACGAGACCGCGATCCATCGCCTCTTGCCCGGTCCAGACGCGCCCGCGGGCCACCGCGTCGACCTGCGCCTTGGACATGTGCCGCCCGCGCGCCACGCGATCGAGGAACACGTCGTACCACTGGAAGACCTTGTGCTCGAGCTCGTGCCGCTCGTCGGCGGTGAAGCCGCGGTACAGGCTCTCGGCGTCGGCGCGCGGCGCCGTCTTGAGCGTCTCGATGCTGACGCCGATCTTCTTCAGCAGGCCGCTGAGATCGACCTTTCCGTAGAAGACGCCGATCGAGCCGGTGACGGTCAGCGGCATGGCGAAGATGCGCTTGGCCGGCGCGGCGACGTAATAGCCGCCGCTCGCTGCCACGCTCCCCATGCTGACGAAGAGCGGCTTCTTCTCCGCCAGCTTCTCGAGCTCCCGCCACATGATGTCGGCGGAGAGCGACGAGCCGCCGGGGGACTCGATGCGGAACACCACCGCGCGGACGGAGTCGTCCTCGCGGAGGCGCTTGATGTTCTCCGCCATGGTGTAGGAGCCGGCCAGCCGTTCGTCCAGGAGGGGCACGTGCGACGAGCGCCCGTCGACCATGTCGCCGTCGAGGTAGAGCAGCCCGATGCGCCCGCGGATGCCGAAGGTGTCGGCGACCTGCTTGGGGTCCTTGTAGTCGACGAGGCTGATCGGCCGTCCGACGACCTCCTCGGTCACCTTGTCGAGCTCGTCGTCGTAGGCGGTTCCATCGACCCAGCCGACCTGCCGCGCTTCCTCCGCGATGTACGGCCCCTTGATCGTCGCCGCGCGGATCTTGTCCTCCGGCAGGTGGCGGTAGAGCGAGAGGTTGCGGACGAAGATCGACTCGGTCTGGTCGAGAAAGTCCTGGTAATCGGCGAGCGCCGTGGGGCTCGCGTGGGTGTTGGTGAACTGCTCGGGCGCGCTCTTGTGGTCGCTCACGCGCACGAACTCCGCCTTGATCGACAGGTTGTCGAGCAGCTCGGCGAGGTACATGTGCTGGGAGCGCAGCCCGGCGTAGCGCACGCCGCCTGCCGGGGTGATGACGACGCGATCGGCGCCCGCGCAGGTGTAGAGCGAGCGGTAGCTGGCGTCCTCGAAGCTGCAGATGACCTTCTTCCCCTTCGCCTTGGCGTAGCGGAAGGCGTCGGCGATCTCCTCGGCGTGGGCCAGGCTCGACGCCGGATCGGCGCGCGGCACGAAGACGATCGCCGTCACGTCGCTGGCGTCGGCGAGCTTCCACAGCTTGCGCAGGAGCGCGACGTGGCCGCGCGCGTCCGGGGTGTGCTCGAGGCGGATCTTCACCGCGCGCTCACGCTTGGGGATGCCCGGCTCCTCGAAGCCGCCGACGCTGGCGGTGATGAACTCGCCCACCGCGTGGTTGTTGCCGAGCCCGCGGCCGAACATCGCGCCGCCGCCGGCGGTGAACCGATCGAGGGCCAGCTCGAGACCGACGGTGCCGACGACGCCGCGCCGGTCGTCGCTCGGCCAGTGCGAGACCTCCACCGAGCCGCGCGCGCGGCCGACGCTGGGGATGTCGACCGCGCCCGTCCAGCGGGGGAGGAACTCCTTGGCGGTGTCGTAGTACTTCCCCTCGAAGCCGACCTCGAGGTAGCGGTGCCCGGTGGGGCGCACCACGATGCCGCCGACGTAGCTGCGGTCGAGGACCGGCTCGCCGGTGGTGTTGAGGAAGGTCGGGTTGGGCGCGTTGAAGTCGCGCGCCACGACCGACAGAGCGACGAAGCGATTGGGGCGCAAGCTCGCGCCGGCGGTGACCCCGGTGAGGTCGTCGAACAGGCCGGTGTGCGAGTACGAGTGCTCCAGCGTGAGGCCGAGCGAGAACACGTTCGAGTAGCGCCAGGCGAGGCCGTAGGTGGCCCACACGCTGTCGCTGCCGGTGAAGGGGGCCGGCGACGAGTCGGGCGGCAGCACGTAGTCGAAGCGGATGCCCGCGGCGAGGCCGAGGAAGAGCGGCGTGCCCAGGCCGAGCGCGTGGCCGCAGTCGGTCTTCTGCAGGTCCTTGCAGAATACACCAGTGTAGCGCAGCTCCCACGCGGGGAGGAAGGCGAGGTTCGCCGGGTTGACCCGCAGCGACTCCATCGTGTCCTCGGTCACCGCGCTGCGCCCGGGGGAATCGACCCGGTCGGCCATCTGCGGGAACGGACCGCCGGCGAAGGAGGTGCTGGCGCCGCCCAGGAGCGCCGCGG
>JAMFST010000285.1 GCA_026225435.1 Labilithrix luteola | reverse complement strand
GGAGCGCCGCGCCGCGCCTGGCGAGGGTGTTGGCCAGCCAGGTGGCGGCGACCAGCGGATGCCCCAGGCAGGCCGCTCCCGCTCCGACCGACACCGGCTCCCCGCGACGCTCGAGGATCATGCCGCACATGCGCGCATCGAAGGCGTCGAGCTTCACCGGCGTGCCGCCGAGGACGAAGGCGCCGGAAGACGCGTTGTCCGCCACAGTGTCGACGAACTTGATGTTCCACGCCTCGATGCGGCTGCCGACGACCTCGATGGCCGGCAGCGCGTAGGCGGTGGCGGCGATGACGTCGGCGATGGTGCTCACCTCGTGCGGCAGGTCGCGCCCGAGGACGAGGGCGATCTCCGCCTCCGCCTTCGGCTGCAGCACCTGCCCCCAGGGGATCTCCTCGGAGTCGCCGAAGGCCATGTCGGCGGTCAGCGTGCCGAAGTCCGGCTGGTCGACGCCGAGCTGCTTCTGCACCGACTTGGAGGTGAGCCCGGTCTTGCGCCCGACGATGCGCGCGCCGTTCTTGAGCGCGTGCTCCACGTTGATCTGCTGGACCAGGTAGGCGTCGTCGACGGTGAAGGCGGGGAAGGTGTCCCGCAGCGGGGGGATGGTGGTCTTGGTGGCGGTCGCGATGCGCAACAGCTCGGCGGCGCGCTGGTGATCGGCAGTGGCGTGGGAAGTGGTCACGTGGGGCCTCAGAGCTTGACGCAGACGTTGGTGAGCTCGGTGTAGAACTCGAGCGAGTGGACGCCGCCTTCGCGGCCGATGCCGGACATCTTCGACCCGCCGAACGCGGTGCGCAGATCGCGGACGAACCAACAGTTGACCCAGCAGAGCCCGACCTCGAGCTGGCCGGACACCCGGTGCGCGCGCGCCAGGTCGGCGGTGTACACCGAGGCGGCGAGGCCGTAGGGCGTGTCGTTGGCCATGGCGATGGCCTCCTCCTCGGTGTCGAACGGCGTGACATGGCAGCACGGTCCGAAGATCTCCTCGCGCACGACCGAGGCCGTCTCGGGGAGGCCCGTCCACACGGTCGGCTGCACCCAGGCGCCGCCGGCAAGGTTCGCGGGCATCTCGGGGATGCCGCCGCCGGTGACGATCCGCGCGCCGTCGGCCTTGGCCTTGGCGTAGTAGCCGAGCACCTTCTGCTGGTGCTCCTTGGAGATGAGCGGCCCGAAGTTGGCGCTGGCGTCGGTGGGGCGGCCGGGGACGAGCCCCTCGGCGATCTTCTGCAGCGTGTTGACCACCTCCTCGAAGCGCGAGCGGTGCACGTACACGCGCTCGGTGCCGAGGCACACCTGCCCGCTGTTCTCGAAGACCGAGCGGGTGAGGCCGGCGGTGACCGCCGCCATGTCGGCGTCGTGGAAGATGATGGCCGGGTTCTTCCCCCCGAGCTCCATCGAGACCGGCTTGATGCCGTTCGACGAGGCGCGGATGATCGAAGCGCCGGTGCGGGTCTCACCGGTGAAGGTGATGGCGTCGATGCCCGCGTGGGTGGTGAGCAGCTCACCCGCCGATCCCGGGCCGAAGCCGTGGACCACGTTGTACACGCCGTGCGGCACGCCGGCCTCGTTCATCACCTCGCCGAGGAGGGTGGCGGTACCCGGCGTCTCCTCCGACGGCTTGACGATGACCGCGTTGCCCGCGGCGAGGGCCGGGCCGACCTTCCACGTCATGAGCAGCAGCGGCAGGTTCCACGGGCAGATGACCGCGACGACGCCCTTCGGCTTGCGCTTCGTATAATTGAACGTCGGCCGTCCGTCGGGCGCGGGCCCTTCGAAGAACTCGGTGGGGACGTTCTTGACCACGTCGGCGAAGATGCGGAAGTTCGCCGCGCCGCGGGGGATGTCGAGGTGCGCCGCCAGCTTGCGCGGCTTGCCGGTGTCGGCGATCTCGGCATCGATGAAGGCGTCGGCGCGCTTGTCGATCCCGGCGGCGACGGCGTAGAGCACCTCGGCGCGCTGGGCGGCCGACAGCTTGCTCCACGGCCCCTTGGCAGCCCTGCGCGCGGCGGCGACGGCCGCGTCGACCTCGTCGCCACGGTCACCCCGGCGCTCGTGCAGCGCGGCG
>JAMFST010000284.1 GCA_026225435.1 Labilithrix luteola | reverse complement strand
ATCCCCATGGCCGTCCTGCACCGCGTGGCCTCGATGGCCAGCGGCGGGATGGACACGCTCCCGCACAACGGCGCGGTCATCACCTTGCTCGCGGTGACCGGCCTCACGCACAAGCAGTCCTACAAGGACATCTTCGCCATCACCGTGCTCAAGACCGCCGCGGCGTTCGTGATCATCGGCGTGTACTACGCGACCGGCCTGGTGTGACCGCGCGTGACGGCTGCGCCGGCGAAGGCGCAGCGCGTCGCCTCGGACTCAGTTCTGCGGGCTCTGCCAGTCGTCCATCGCCGACAGCTTGTGCGACGCGCCGGCGCGGATTCCCGTGCGAATGCGAATGCGAACGCGAACGCGGCCCGGCTCGCGCGCCGGCGTCTCGGTCTCGGTCTGCTCCGCCTGCTGCGCGGCTTCCTCGGTTCCTGCGATCGTCGTCTCGGTGGTCTGCGTCATGAGTGAGTCCTTTCGCGCCGGCACGATGCCGAGCTCGTGCTTGAGACGACGCGCGGCGCTCACCATTCAATCGACGGTGCTACTTTTGCGGAGGAGGCGCTCATGAACACGCAGACGCAGACATCATCGCCCGCAGCAGCTCCGCTCCTCGTCCGCCAGGACGGCGCGCACTTCACGACCCTCACGCTCAACAGGCCGCAGCAGTTCAACTCGCTCTCCGAAGGGCTCCTGTACGCGCTCCAGCGCGAGCTCGAGGCCATCGCCAAGCAGCCGGAGATCCGCGCCGTGGTCCTCGCCGGCGCCGGCAAGGCCTTCTGCGCCGGGCATGACCTGCGCGAGATGCGCGGCACGCCGAAGCTCGAGTACTACCAGCAGCTCTTCGGGCGCTGCGGTCAGGTCATGATGGCCATCCGCAAGCTGCCGGTGCCGGTCATCGCCCGCGTGCACGGCGTCGCCACCGCCGCCGGTTGCCAGCTCGTCGGCGCGTGCGACCTCGCCATCGGCTCGGCGTCGGCGCGCTTCGCCGTCTCCGGCATCAACGCCGGCCTCTTCTGCTCCACGCCGGCGGTCGCCCTCTCGCGCAACGTCTCCACCAAGCGCGCCTTCGACCTGCTGGTCACCGCGCGCTTCATCGACGCGCCCACGGCGAAGGACTGGGGCCTCATCAACGAGGCGGTCAGCGACGACGCGCTCGACCAGGCCGTCCTCGATCTCGTCACCACCATCACCGCCAAGAGCCCGGCGGCCATCCGTCACGGCAAGGCGCTCTTCTACGAGCAGCGCGAGCTCGAATTGCCCGACGCCTACGCGCTCGCCGCCGAGGTGATGGCGCACAACATGATGGAGGAAGACGCCGGCGAGGGCCTCGACGCCTTCCTCCAGAAACGCACGCCCGTCTGGAAGGACTAGGCGAGCTGACGCTCTAGCGGCGGCGTCCGTAGACGACACGCGCCGGGCCGCGGTTGATGCGGTGCTGGTACAGCTCCGGCGGCTCGCGCTCGTAGTTCCGCCAGTTCCCACCGTCGCGGTAGAACCAGTGGTTGTTGTACCAGTAGGCCGGGTGCCCGCCGTAGTAGACCGGCTCGGCAGTGGCGATGAACTCCGGCGGCGGCGGCGCGTACTGCGCGGCCGCGGTGCTGGCGACGAAGATGGAGGCGGACAACGCGCCGGCGACGGTGATCGCCGACAGACCCTTCACGAGACGTGAGCTGGAACGGTTCATGGTCATCCTCTCAGGTGTGCTGCACTTCGATGCGATCGCGCAGGTGCTGCGCGACGTTGGTGCGCTGCTCGGGCGTCAGGATGGGCGTGGCCTTCTCGAAGAAGTGCGCCAGACGCCAGCCGCCCGCCGTCGCCACGTGACCGCTGATGGGTCCACCGCCGAGCGCCTTGGCGTCGAACGTCTCGCTGGCGAAGGCCGCGGTGAACGTCTTGAGGTACTGCTCGACCTCGGCGGGATCGACGTGACCGCGCGCATCCGGCTTGCCGGTGGTGTGGAGCGCGACCGCGAGCTTGTCGGTCTGCTCCGGGGTGAGGCTCTCCTCGTGAGCGAAGTGCTCGATGTGGCTCCCCTTCTCGTGGCTGCCGACCTGCTCCTCGACGTTCACGCTGCGCCAGATGGCCCAGTGAGCCTGGATCTTGTCGACGAGGACCTCGCGCTCGACCGGGGTGAGCACGCTGTGCAGCTGGTTGAACGCGTCGGCGCTCGCGTCGTGCGCGGCGGCGCTCGCCGTGGCGAGGTTCTTCAGGGCCGCGTCGACCTTGCCGTGGTTGATCTTCCCGGCGGCGACGCCGTCGGCGATGACGCCGAGGAGCGCCTTGTTCGCGTCCCGCGCCGGAGCGGTGCGCGCGTGCAGGTCGGCCTTGATCGTCTCGACCTTCGCCTTCTGCTCCGGCGAGAGGCCCAGCGTGTCGAGGCTCAGCAAAATGTACTGGGCGATGCCGCCGTGATGATGCCGATGGTGGTCGCGGATGCCCTCGGTCGCCGCCTGGTCCTGGGCGATCTCCTCGGCGGTCGGGGCCGCCGGCTCCGGCTGCGGCGGCGGCGTGACCGGCGGAGCCGCCGTCGTGGCGGTCACCGTGGTGGAGGTCGTGTCGGCAGGAGTCGCCGGGGGGGGCGTGGTGGAGGACGAATCACCGCAGGCGACCAGCGCCACGGTGCCGGCCGCGAGGATGGCGAGAAGATGTTTGTTTCGCATCCTGAGGAACAGACCACGGTCCTCCCGGTCCGAGTCAACGGCGGAGCGTAAAGAAGTCGGAAGAAGTTCCGTGGCTCAACCGGTGACTTCGAGGACGACCTTGCCGAAAGGCCGGTCCTCGATGAGGTGGCGCAGCGCCTCGCCCGCTTGCGCCAGCGGGTAGGCGCGGTCGACGGCGGGGACGATCGCGCCACGCTCGATGAGGGCGAGGACCTCCCTCCACGCGGCGCGCTTGCGGGCACCGGTCTGTCCGAGGAGGCTGAAGCCCAGGATGCGCGAGTGGCGCCAGATCAGCTCCGTGACCTCGATGGTGCTCTGGCGGCTGACGCTGTAGCCGAGCGTGACCAGCCGGCCGTCGATGGCCATGGCGCGCAAGGAGTCGCTGAAGAACGTGCCGCCGAGGCTCTCGACGACGATGTCGACCCCCTTGCCCGTGATGCGGAGGATGCCGTCTCGGACCGACTCGTGCGCGAGGTCGATGACGTTCTCGTGGCCGCGCTTCACCGCCTCGGCCACCTTGCCGGCGCTCCCCGCGGTGGACAGTACCTTCCCCGCGCCGAGCGCCTTGGCCAGCTGGT
>JAMFST010000283.1 GCA_026225435.1 Labilithrix luteola | reverse complement strand
GCTCGGCCGGGTCGTCGCTGGTGACGAGCACGTGCGAGGCGCGGTGATCGCGGACCTTCTCCGGCAGATCGTCGACGACGATCTGCTCGAAGCGCGCCAGCGTCACCGCCCGCTCCAGGCAGTTCTGCAGCTCGCGCACGTTCCCCGGCCAGGAGTAGGCGACGAGCTTCTCCGCCGCCGCCGGAGCGATGCCGGTCACGTCCCGCTGCGCCCGCCGGGCAAACGTGATGAGAAAGTGCTGCGCCAGCGGCAACACGTCCGCCTGCCGCGAGCGCAGCGGCGGCAGCGCCAGCTGGATCACGTTGAGGCGGAAGAACAGATCCTCGCGGAAGCGCTTCGCCTCGATCGCCTCCTCGAGGTCGCGGTTCGTCGCCGCGACGATGCGCGCGTCGAAGGCGATCTCCACGTCGGCACCGACGGGGCGCACCTTGCGCTCCTGGAGCGCGCGCAGCAGCTTCGGCTGCAGGTTGAGCGGCATCTCGCCGATCTCGTCGAGCAGCAGCGTGCCCCCCTTGGCCTGCACGAACAGCCCGGTGCGCGCCTCGCGGGCGTCGGTGAAGGCGCCTCGCGCGTGCCCGAACAGCTCGCTCTCGAGGAGCGCCTCCGGCATGGCGGAGCAGTTCACCGCCACGAACGGCCCGGACGCGTGCCGGCCCCCCTGGTGCAGCGCGCGGGCGATGACCTCCTTGCCGGTGCCGCTCTCGCCGGTGATCAGCACCGAGACCTCGGAGTCGGCGATGCGCCCGACCAGGTCGTACACCTTGCGCATGGCGGTGCTCTCGCCGACGCGATCCAGCGGCGAGCCGCTGCCGGCGGCGGAGCGCAGCCGCTTCACCTCCGCGGTGAGCGCGTGGGTGCGCGCCGCGCGCTCGACGGCGATGGACAGCACGTCGAGGGTGACCGGCTTGGCGATGAAGTCGTACGCGCCGGCACGGATGGCGGCGACGGCGGCATCGAGGCTGCCGAAGGCGGTCATGACGACGACCGGAAGATCCGGCCGGTTGTCGGCGATGCGGGCCGCGAGCGCGAGGCCGTCGCTCCCCGGCATGCGCAGATCGGTCACCAGCACGTCGAAGTCCTCCGCGAGCACGCGCGCGAAGGCCGCATCTCCCGAGGTCTCGCAGACCGCGTCGTGCCCGCGCTTCCCCAGCCCGAGCGCGAGAGTCTCCACCAGCGCGCGGTCGTCGTCGACGAGCAGGACGCGGCTCACGAGGTCACCTCGGCGGCCAGCCCGCGCGGCAGGTACAGCGACAGCTCGGTGCCGCGATCGAGCGCGCTCTCCACCTGCAGCCACCCTCCGTGCTCGCGGGCGATGCCGTAGCTGATCGACAGCCCGAGCCCGGTCCCTTCCCCCACGTCCTTGGTGGTGAAGAACGGCTCGAACACGTGGCTCAGGTCCTCCGGCCGGATCCCGCTCCCCTCGTCGCGGACCTGCACGCGGGCGAAGTCCCCTTCGACGCCCGCGAGATCCGCCGGCGGCGTCGCCCGCACCAGGGCGAAGCGGATGTCGACCGCGCCGCCGCGCGTCTCGTCGGTCGCCTGGATGGCGTTCATCACCAGGTTCGTCAGCACCTGCTCCACCTGCGCGCCATCGGCCTCCACCGCGCACGGCTCCTCGCCTTCGATCCGCAGCTGCACGTTCCGCTTGGCCGCCAGCGGCTCGAGCATCTCCGCCGTGTGCCGCACCAGCGTCCCGAGCTCGCAGCGGCTCTTCTGCGCCGTCTCCCGCCGCGCGAAGGTGAGCAGCTGACGGATGATGCGGGCGATGCGCTCCGCCCCGCGCACGATCACCCGCGCGTAGTCGATCGACTCGGCCGGCGAGGTCGCCCCCTCGGCGATCATCTGCGCGCGCGCCTCGACGACGTTCAGCGGCGTGCCGATCTCGTGGGCCACCCCGGAGGCGAGCTTCCCGATGGTCATCAGCCGGTCGGCGTGGCGCAGCTGCTCGAGCATCGTGAGGCGCGCCTTGGCCTCGCGCGCGGCCACCGCGTTCGCCTCGATCAGCTGATCGCACATCGCGTTCAGGTCACCGGCCAGCCGCGCCAGCTCGTCGCGTTGCGGCAGGATCAGCGGCTCGCTGAGGTCCCCCTGGCCCACGCGCCTCGCCTTGGCAGACAGCGCCGCGACCGGCCGCCCGATGATCCACGCGCCCAGCAGGTACGCGAGCGCCACGCAGAACGCGTCGAGGACGAGCGCCGCGACCACGCTCTCGAGGATGGTCTTGTGCACGTACGCCTGCTCGGGGGCGAGCGACTGCGAGATCTCGAGCGCGCCGGGCCGCGTCGCCGGGACCGCCACCGGCACGTAGGTCACCCGCAGCTGCGCGGCGCGCTCGGGCGGGATCTTCATC
>JAMFST010000282.1 GCA_026225435.1 Labilithrix luteola | reverse complement strand
GCAGGCGGAGGCGGCGCGGCAGGGCGCCATCGACGTGCCGCTGGCGCTCCTCGTCGACGCCGCGCAGGGGATCGCCGCGCTCGCTCCGCTGAAGGAGCAGCTCGACGTGGCGCCTGTCTCGGCCAAGCTCGATCTGGACGCGCACGGGGTGACGCCGGGCAGCCCGGGGCACTACCTCGATCTCGACAAGGCCGTGGCGCTCGCCAGCGAGTACGCCGCCGAGTCGACGCAGACGGCGCCGGCCGATCGCACCTTCGAGGTCCCGGTGCTCGACGTCGACCCGCACATGACCACCGACTACGTGCGCTCGCTCGACGTGACCACGGTGGTCTCCAGCTACCAGACGTACTTCTCGCGCGGCGGGGAGCAGGTGCGGCGCGGGAAGAACATCGACAACGCGGCGCACAAGCTGAACGGCCTGATCATGGCGCCCGGCCAGCTCGTCAGCTTCAACGACGTCGTCGGGGAGCGCAGCGAGGCGAACGGCTTCGAGCGTAGCTGGGAGATCTTCAAGGGGGAGATGGTCGAGGGGATCGGCGGCGGCACCTGCCAGGTGGCGTCCACCTTCCACGCGGCCATCTTCTTCGGCGGGCTCGACGTCCTCGAGCGCCTGCCGCACTCGCGCCCGAGCGCGTACATCCCGATGGGGCTCGACTCCACGGTCGTCTACCCGTCGGTCGACCTCAAGGTGCGCAACCCGTTCGACTTCCCCGTCGTCGTCCACGCGGTCACCGACAAGAGCTCGCTCAAGGTGGAGCTGCTCGGCGCGCGTCGCCCGGCCAAGGTCGAGTTCCACCGCGAGATCCTCGCGACCATCGCCTACAAGCGGAAGCTCGACGTCGACGACCGCCTCCACGGCACCAAGGTGGTGGTGAAGCAGCACGGCCTCAAGGGCTACCGCATGCGCCGCGAGCGCGAGCTGCGCTACGCCGACGGCACCCGCAAGGTCGAGGTGACCAAGGACACGTACCCGGCGACCACCGAGATCTACGAGGTGCCGGACGGCTTCGACGAGTCGCTCCTGCCCGAGCTCCCCGGTGACGAGGATGCCGACAGCGACAGCGCGGTGGCCGCCGTGGCGCCGGCCAGCGGCAACGACTCGGCCAAGGTGGCCTGCCGGGACAATTGTACCGAGACCGGCGGCGTGGAGTTCATCGAGGGGAAGGGGGCGCACAAGCCGACCGCCGCGCAGCTGAACCCCTCGCGGACGATGTCCCTGCGCCAGTAGGGGGACCAGTAGTTCGCGCGCCCCCTCCTCTGCTACTGGAGGGGGCACGATGACCGACCCTACGGAACAATCGGTGACGAGCGGAGGCCTCACGGTCTCCAGGGCGCTCCACGAGTTTGCCAGCCGGGAGGCGCTCCCCGAGAGTGGTGTCGAGCCCGCGGCCTTCTGGTCCGGGCTCGAAGCGTTGCTGCGAGACCTCGCGCCGACCAACGCGGCGCTCCTCGCCAGGCGTGACGCGTTGCAGGCGCAGATCGACGCGCGTGCGCGCAACGGCGGTGCGGACGAGGCGTTCCTCCGCGAGATCGGCTACCTGCTGCCCGATCCGGCGCCGTTCCAGGTGGCGACGGAGAACGTCGACCGGGAGATCACCACGCTCGCCGGCCCGCAGCTGGTGGTGCCGGTGATGAACGCGCGCTATGCGCTCAACGCGGCCAACGCGCGCTGGGGCAGTCTGTACGACGCGCTCTACGGGACCGACGCGATCGCCGAGGACGACGGAGCCACGCGCGGCGGGAAGTACAACCCGGTGCGCGGAGCGCGGGTCATCGCGTTCGCCAAGAAGGTGCTCGACCAGGCGGCGCCGCTGGCCAGCGGGCGCCACGCGGACGCGAAGGGCTACGCCGTCGTCGAAGGAGCGCTCGCGGTGACGCTGGCCGATGGCAGCGTGACCAAGCTGGCGCAGCCGGAGAAGCTGGTCGGCTACCTCGGCGAGGCGGCGACGCCGTCGGCCATCGTGCTGGTGAACCACGGGCTGCACCTGGAGCTCGTCATCGACCGCGCGCACCCGATTGGCGCCAGCGATGCGGCCGGGGTGGCCGACGTGGTCCTCGAGGCGGCGGTCACCACCATCATGGACGGCGAGGACAGCGTGGCCGCGGTGGACGCCGCCGACAAGGTCGCGCTCTACGCCAACTGGCTCGGCCTGATGAAGGGGACGTTGAGCGCGCAGGTGCCGAAGGGGGGCCTGATGATCGAGCGCGCGCTGAACGCCGATCGCGTCTTCACCGCGCCGACGGGCGGCACCGTCAGGCTCGCCGGGCGCAGCTTGATGCTCGTGCGCAACGTCGGCCACCACATGTACACCGACGCCGTCCGGCTCGATGGAGAGCCGGTCCCCGAGGGGATCGTCGACGCGGTCTTCACTTCGCTGTGCGCGCTGCATGACCTGCGCGCGGGCGATCGACCGGTGAAGAACAGCCGCAGCGGGTCGATGTACATCGTGAAGCCGAAGATGCACGGGCCGGAAGAGGTGGCCTTCACCGGCACCGTCTTCGCTCGGGTCGAGGACCTGCTCGGCCTCGCGCGCAACACGCTGAAGATGGGCATCATGGACGAGGAGCGGCGCACCACGGTGAACCTCGCCGCCTGCATCCACGCGGCGCGCGAGCGGGTCGTCTTCATCAACACCGGTTTCCTCGATCGCACCGGGGACGAGATCCACACCGCGATGGAAGCGGGCCCCATGGTGCGCAAGGGGGACATGAAGGCGACGCCGTGGATCCGCGCCTACGAGGATCGCAACGTCGACGTCGGGCTCGCCACGGGGCTGCGCGGGCGCGGGCAGATCGGCAAGGGGATGTGGGCGGCGCCGGATCGCATGGCCGACATGCTGGCGCAGAAGATCGGGCATCCGCGCGCCGGCGCGACGACCGCCTGGGTGCCGTCACCGACAGGCGCCACGCTGCACGTGCTGCACTACCACCAGGTGGACGTGGCGGCGCGGCAGGCGGAGCTGGTCTCGCGCGAGAAAGCGAAGCTGTCCGACATCCTCACGCTCCCCGTGACCACCGCGGCGGAGGCGAAGTGGACGCCGGCGGAGATCCAGGAGGAGCTCGACAACAACGCGCAGGGGATCCTCGGGTACGTGGTGCGCTGGATCGATCAGGGCGTCGGCTGCTCGAAGGTGCCGGACATCCACGACATCGGTCTGATGGAGGACCGCGCCACCTTGCGCATCTCCAGCCAACACATCGCCAATTGGCTGCTGCATGGGGTCTGCACCGAGACCCAGGTGCGCGAGACCCTGGCCCGGATGGCCAAGGTGGTCGACGGTCAGAACGCCGACGACCCG
>JAMFST010000022.1 GCA_026225435.1 Labilithrix luteola | reverse complement strand
GGTGACCGCGACGATGGCGGCGAGCACCGCGTCGACGCTCGGCGACGCGAAGATCTCGCCGCACACCGCCGCGGTGAGCATCCCGTCGCCGACGAACCCCGCGTGCGCCGGCTCGTGCCCGGCTCCGCCGCCGGAGACCACGGCGACCTTCGCCGGATCATGATCGGCGCGGAGGGCGACCTTGATCGCCGGATAGCCGTCGAGGCGGACGAGCGCGCCGTTCGCCAGCGCGATCTCGGCGTCGAGGGCTTCGGTCACGATGGCGGCGCGGTCGTTGAGGAAGTGGCTCACGCCTCATCGTGCCACGGTTCTCAGGCGCCCGCGCCGCCCGACGCGCCCGCGCGAGCTGACTTGCGTTGCTCCCCGAGCGGACCGGGCGGAGACTGGCGCGCGAAGGCAGGCGAAGGCGAAGGAGAGGCGGATCATGACGAAGCAGGTCTGGCTGGCAGCGGGAGTGCGCACCCCCTTCACCCGCGTCGACGGAGGGCTGAAAGGGCGCGACGCCATCGGCCTCGGCGTGCCCGTGCTCCAGGCGATGGCGGCCAAGCTCGTGTCCGGCAAGATCGACTCGGCCGCCTGGGGGAGCGTCATCCCCAGCCTCGAGTACGCCAACCTCGCGCGCGAGACGTGGCTCGACGCCAAGATCGACCCGACCGTGCCCACCTCCACGGTGATCATGCAGTGCTCGACCAGCATGATGGCGGCGTTCGACCAGGCGTCGATCCTCGCGCGCGGCGTCGGCGATCTGGCCATCGCCGGCGGCGCCGAGAGCATGACCCACGTGCAGCTCGGGCTCACCCAGCCCCTGTCCGACTGGGTGCGGCGCGTGGGGCAGGCGAAGAGCTTCGGCCAGCGGGCCAAGCTGGTGAGCGAGCTGCCGTTCGGATCGGCCAAGCTGCACCTGCAGTCGATCAAGAACCGCTCCACCGGCAAGAGCATGGGCGAGCACTCCGAGGAGACCGCGCAGGAGTGGGGCATCGGCCGCGAGGAGCAGGACCAGCTGGCGCTCCAGGGGCACCAGCGCGCCGTCGCCGCGCAGGAACGCGGCTTCTTCGACGACCTGCTCATCCCCGTCGACGGCGTGACCAAGGACGCGTTTCCCCGCAAGGACAGCTCGCTGGCGGCGCTCGCCAAGCTGCGCCCGGTGTTCGACCGCAGCGCGAAGGGCACGGCGACCGCCGGCAACTCCTCGCCGCTGACCGATGGTGCCGGCGCGCTGTGGGTGGCGACCGACGTCGGCCTCGAGCGCATCCCCGCGTCCACGCCGCGCGCCGTGCTCGTCGACTTCCAGGACGCCGCTGTGGACATCTGGACAGAGGGGCTGCTGATGGCGCCGGTCTACGCCATCCCGCGCCTGCTCGCGCGCAACGGGCTGACCTACGACGACATCGCGCTGTGGGAGATCCACGAGGCCTTCAGCGGGCAGGTGCTCTACCAGCTCAAGGCGCTCGACACTCCCGAGTGGGTGCGTGACAAGGCCAAGGTCGATGCGCCGCTCGGCAAGGTGCCGCGCGAGCGCTTGAACCCCAACGGCGGAAGCGTCGCCCTCGGGCATCCCTTCGGCGCCACCGGGGCGCGTATCCTCAGCCAGGCGATCAAGGAGCTGGCGGCGATGCCGGCCGGGTCGCGGGCGATCGTCAGCATCTGCGCCGACGGCGGCGTGGGGACCGTGGCGCTGCTGCAGACCTGACGGGGGCTCGGTCGGCAACGGTCGGTAGACTTGGCCATTGACGCATCACGCCATGTGACCTACCAACCGGTCGGTAAGAGCTCCGACCGACCGTGAATGCCGCCACAAAACGCCGTCGCGACGATACCGGCACCGCCAGCCTCCGCACCCAGGCCATCCTCGAGACGGCGGCCAAGCTGATCTGCGCGAAGGGCTACGCCGCGACCGGGATGCAGGAGATCGCCGAGGCCTGCGGGCTCACCAAGGCGGGGCTGTACCACTACATCGAGAGCAAGGAGAACCTGCTCCTCGCCATCATGAGCTACGGGATGGACCTGTTCGAGGAGCAGGTGCTCCTGCAGGTCGTCGGCATCGAGGATCCGGTCGAGCGCCTCAAGGCCTGCATGGCGAAGAACGTGACCCTGGTCACGCGCGGCTGGTCCAAGGAGATCACCATCATCCTGCACGAGCACGCCACGCTCACCGGCGCGGCCGGCAAGCAGATCAACGCGCGCAAGAAGCGCTACGTGCGCTTCCTCGAGAGCTCGGTGCAGGAGGCGATCGACAGGGGGCTGGTGCGCAAGGTGGACCCCACCGTCGCCGCCTACGCGTTCCTCGGCACCGTGCTCTGGGTGTACAAATGGTTCCTGCCCGAGGGGAAGCTGTCCGACGAGCAGGTGGCGGACGGGATGATCGATCTGTTCTTCAAGGGGCTCGAGGTCCGATGACGGCTGCGACGAAGTGGTCGACGCTCGAGGCGATGGCCGCCTCGGTGCCGGATGGATCGTGGCTCGCGCCGGGCGGCTTCATGCTCGGGCGCGCGCCCATCGGGCTGGTGCAGGCGCTCATCCAGGCGGGCAGGCGTGACCTGCGGGTGCTCTCGCTGCCCAACCCGCTCCCCGCGGAGCTGCTGGTGGCGGCGGGGTGCGCCTCGCGCGTCGAGTACGTGTTCGGCGCGCTCACCGTCGGTGGCCGGGTGCGCTCGATGCCGGCGCTGAAGCGGGCGATCGAGAAGGGGACCATCGCCTGGTGCGAGCACGACGGCTACCGCGTGGTGACGCGGCTGCGCGCGGCGGCCATGGGCGTGCCCTTCCTGCCGATCCCGGACGTGGAGGCGACGGCGCTCTCGGCGCAGCTGCCGGTGAAGTTCGTGGTCGATCCGTTCACCGGGGAGAGCGTGCCGGTGGAAGCGGCCTTCTCGCCCGACGTGGCCCTGATCCACGCGCACGCGGCCGACGAGCAGGGGAACCTGTTCATCGAGGACCCGACGACCGACCTGCTGGTCGCGGGCGCGGCCAGGCGCGTGCTGGCGACGGCGGAGGAGCGGGTGGCGCGGCTGCCGCGGATCACCATCCCCGGGTTCCAGATCGAGGCGGTCGCCGAGCTGGCTCACGGCGCGCGCCCCACCGGGTGCTCCGGTCGCTATTCCCACGACGAGGAGGCGCTCCTCGCCTATCTCGCCCACGCCGAGGCCGCGCTCGCCGCATGAACGACACCGTCGATCGATCGCTCCACGCCGACACCGTCGTCGCCTGGATGGCCGAGCAGCTCCACGATGGCGACGTGGTGGCCACCGGCGTGGCCTCGCCGCTGGCCATCCTGGCGATCGCGCTCGCCCGCGCCACCCACGCGCCCGACCTGATGTACATCTCGTGCGTCGGCTCACTCGACCCGGCGCTGCCGGAGCTGCACCGCTCGTCGGAGGACCTCGCCTACCTCGACGGGCGGCGCGCCGAGGTGAGCATCCCCGATCTCTTCGATCACGCGCGACGCGGTCGGGTGGACGTCGTCTTCTTCGGCGCGGGGGAGATCGACGGCAGCGGGCAGACGAACATGTCGGCCGCCGGCGAGCTCGGTCGACCGCGGGTGAAGTTCCCCGGCGTCGCCGGCGCCTCGTCGCTGCGACGCTGGGTGAAGCGGCCGGTGCTGCTCATGCCGCGGCAGGGGAAGCGCTCGCTGGTCGAGCAGGTGCAGGTGGCCTCGACGACGGATCCGGCGCGGCGCACACCGCTCATCACCGATCTGGGGATCTTCGAGGTCGGCGCGCCGGGGGCCGCGCTCGTCGGGCTGCACGCCTGGTCGAGCGAGGAGCAGATCGAGGAGCGCACGGGCTTCGCCTTCGCGACCTCCCCCTCGCTCGCCACCACCCGGGCGCCGGACGCCGCCACGCGCGCGGTCATCGCGCGCATCGACTGTCACGACCTGCGCCTCGGGCTGGTCGGTTGAGCGCCTCGAGAACGAGCGCGCGGAGGATCTCATGAAGGCGATGGTGCTGCAGGCGCTCGGTGGGACGGACAACTTCCGCTTCCAGGACGTGGACGATCCCTCTCCCGGGCCGACGGAGGTGCTGCTCGGCGTGCGCGCGTGCGGCGTCTGCTACCACGACCTCATCGCCCGTCGCGGCGACCTCGGGCCGATCCCGCTGCCGGCGATCCTGGGCCACGAGGTGGTCGGCGAGGTGCTCGAGGTGGGCCCCGGCGTCACCGGCTGGAAGGTCGGCGATCGCGCAGCGACCTTGCAGCGAATGAGCTGCGGCGATTGCGGCCACTGCGCGAAGAAGCGCAACAGCCTGTGCAAGAACGACCGCCGCTTCTTCGGCGAGGACATCCGCGGTGGCTACGCGACGCTGATGACCGCGCCGGTGCTCGGCCTGGGGCACATCCCGGCGACGCTCTCCTGGCCCGACGCGGCCACCGTCTGCTGCACCACCGGCACCGCGGTCCACGTCTGCCGCACCCGCGCGCGTCCGGCCGGGCGAGACGGTGCTCATCACCGGCGCCAGCGGCGGCGTCGGTCTGCAGGCGGTGCAGCTGTGCACCCAGGACGGCGCGCGGGTCATCGCCGTCACCTCGAGCGCGAGCAAGGTGGAGGCGCTCGAGCGCGCCGGCGCCTGGAAGGTCATCGTGGCGCGCGAGCTCGATTTTGCCCGCGAGGTGAAGAAGATCATGAGCGGCGACGGCGTCGAAGTGGCCCTCGAGATCGTCGGCAGCAGCACCTTCGCCCAGACGCTGCGCTGCATGGCGCCGGGCGGCCGGCTGGTCATCGTGGGGAACCTCGACACGGCGAACATCGAGATCAACCCGGGGATGATCATCGTGAAGGAGCTGGAGATCATCGGCGCCTACGCCACGACGGTGGAGGAGCTGCAGACGGCGCTCGACCTCACCGCGGCGGGCACGGTGAAGTCGTGCGTGTCGGAGACCATGCCGCTCCACGAGGCGGTGCGCGCGCACGCCCGGCTGGAGAACCGCGAGGTCGCGGGGCGGCTGGTTCTCGTGCCGCCGAGCTGAGTCAGCGCAGAGCGCCGGCGGTGACGGCCACCAGCCGTCGCAACGCGGCCTTGGTCGTCGCGGCGCGGGCGGCCTCGAGCGCGTGGACACAGAAGCTCGCCAGCTCCGCCGCGGAGACGTCCTGGCGGAGGCGCCCGGCGCGGATTCCTGCGATGATCAGCTGCTCGAGCACGAGGGTGAGCTGGCGGTAGCCCTCGGCCGACGCCTCGCTGCTCGCCGCCATCGCCCGGACCTCCGAGGAGTGCTGCTCGTGCACCAGGCGAGCGTAGGTCTCGAGCACGAGGGCGAGCTGCTCCTCGGTATCCCGGCCGCGGTCGCGGGCGGCGAGGAGCTCGGCCAGGTTCCGCTGCACTTGCCGCTGGTGCCAGGCGCCGACCATCGCCCCGACGTCGGGGAAGTACCGGTACAAGGTCGCCCGCGTGACTCCGGTCCGCTCGGCGGCCGCCGACATCGTCACGCCGGTGATGCCGTGCTCGCGGGCGAGCGCCGCAGCCGCGTCGAGGATCGCCTCCTCGACGTCCTTCTTGTGCGACTGCAGCGTCTCGGTCCAGAGCCTGGGCAACGCGTGCCAGCCTACTCCACCGCGCTGGTGACGTGCTCCTCGACGACGTAGGCGAAGTAGTGGCCGTGATCGAGGAAGCGCTCCTCGTCGGCGCGGACCTGCTCGCCGACGCAGGGTGCGGAGAGCGCGACCCTCCAGGCCTGGAATGCGGCGCGATCGGGGAAGCCCATCTCGCCTACGACGTCGAAGCCGATGGCGCCGCCGCCGTCGAGGCTGAGGGCATCGCCGCGCTGCAGATACCTCCGCTTGTACACCGGAGGCGGCGGCGCCAGCCGGCAGATCAAG